>CAZQET010000137.1:0-15034 GCA_964591825.1 uncultured Conexibacteraceae bacterium | reverse complement strand
GGCGAGCTCGTCCTCGCCCACCGGCTCGTTCTGGATGATCACGTCGACGTTGATGCCGGCGTCGGCGAGCGCCTTGAAGATCTCACCGGCGACGCCGGGCTCGTCGCGGATGCCGACCAGCGTCACGCGCGCCTCGTCGGCGGAGTGGGTGACGGCTGTTACGAAGGGGTTCTCCACGGTCTCCTGCTCGGCCTCGTCCTCGCTCAGCACGAGGGTACCTGGACCGTCCTCGAAGCTGCTGCGGCAGTGGATGCGAACGCCGTGGTTGCGTGCGTACTCGACCGAGCGCAGCTGCAGCACGCGAGCGCCCGAGGCGGCCATCTCAAGCGTCTCCTCGAAGGTGGCGACCGGGAGCTTGCGGGCGTCGGGGACGATCCGCGGGTCGGCGCTGAAGACGCCGGCGACGTCGGTGTAGATCTCGCAGACCTCTGCGTCGAGCGCCGCAGCGAGCGCCACGGCGGTGGTGTCGGAGCCGCCGCGGCCGAGCGTGGTCACGTCGCGGCTCTCGGTCGAGACCCCCTGGAAGCCGGCGACGAGCACGATCCGGTCCTCGTCGAGCGCCTCGCGGATGCGCTCAGCGCGGACGTCGATGATGCGCGCCTTGGTGTGCGAGGAGTCGGTGACTATTCCCGCCTGGGAGCCGGTCAGCGAGATCGCCTTGTGACCCATGTCGTGGATCGCCATCGCGCAGAGCGCGCAGGAGATGCGCTCGCCGGTGGAGAGCAGCATGTCCATCTCGCGCGGCTCGGGGCGGGCGGAGATCTCCAGCGCCTGGGCGACCAGCTCGTCGGTCGTCTTGCCCCGCGCCGAGAGCACGGCGACGGCGCGCTTGCCGGACTCGCGAGCGGCGACGATGCGGCGCGCGGCGCGCAGGATCTGCTCGGCGCCGGCCACCGAGGTGCCGCCGAACTTCATCACCACCGTGTTGGAGCCGCCGTCGGCCATGGACGGCTGAGGATAGAGCGCCCGCGCTACTCGCCGCTGCCGCCGAGGTTGCCCATCATCGCGTGCTCGGCCATGCGGATCAGGCCGAGCGCCATGTGCGGGCGCATGTCGCTGGTGCGCACCCGCACGTGCGACCCGTGCGGGCCGACCACCTCGACGATCGTGCAGACGTCGCCGATCTGGCAGTCCTCGCCATAGTCGGCTTCCAGCGCCTCCATCTGCGCGGTAACCACCTGGCCTATCTTGCTCTGGTCGATCGGCATCTCGCTTTTCCTTTCTCTCTTTACCGGCGTGCCCCTGCCTTACGCCTCAACGTTCAGGATCGCCGCGGGGGATCATCGAACATCGGCATCGCGGACGCGGTGCCCCCGGGCGACCCCAGGAATCACAAAGCTCATATCTGTATTCCCCATCGCATAGATGGCGAATACAGCAAGGACCGCCGTCGTCGACTGTTTAAGTGACTGGCATCACGCTTACAGATATATCTGAGCGATATATTCCCTTCGATGGAGCTGAGCCCGACCGCGTACGTGATCCTCGGCATGGTCAGCCGCGAGGCGCGGTCGGGGTATGAGATCAAGGCGCTGGTCGACGGCTCGGTGCGCTTCTTCTGGGCGGCAAGCTACGGGCAGATCTACCCGGAGCTGAAACGGCTCGTCGAGGCCGAGTTGATCGAGGGCGCCGACTCGCCGCGGGGAGATCGCAAGCGGACGCTCTACGCGATCACGCTGCAGGGCGAGAAGGTGCTGCGCGAGTGGCTGCGCCAGCCGCCGCAGACCTTCGAGATGCGCGAGGAAGGCCTGCTGAAGCTCTTCTTCTCCGGCGTCCTCCCCCGTGAGGAGGCCGCTGGAACCCTGCGCTGGATGCGCGAGCAGCGCCTCGGCGTGGCCCAGCGCCTGCACGAGATCGAGCCCGAGGCCGAGGCCAAGCTGGAGCAGAGCGACGACCCCTACCCGCTGATCGTGCTGCAGAGCGGGATCGAGTTCAACGAGTGGTTCGCCGAGTGGTGCGAACGGATGGAGAAGCGCCTGCTCGAGCCCACGTCCGCCGAAAGGAGCAACTGATGTTCGACGCCCTCGCCCGCCTCGCCGACGGCAATGCCCGCCGCATCGGCGTTCTCGCCATCCTCTTCTTCCTCGCCGCCGCGGCGCTCGGCGGCTCGGTCGCCAACCGCCTCGACCCCTATGGGGCCGACGACCCCGCCACCGAGGCAGTGCAGGCGCGCCAGCGACTCGAGGACGCCGGGCTGCACGAGCCGGCGGTGCTCGCGGTCGTCACCCACGCCCCCGTCGGGTCTTCAGCGACGCGGGCTCGGGTCGAGGCGCTCGAGCGCAGCGTCCGCAAGCGGCCCGAAGTCGAATCCGTCAGCGGCTATTACGACACCCACTCGCCGGTCTTCGTCTCGCACGATCGCCACTCCACCTATTTCGCCGTCACGCTGAAGACGTTCGACGACAAGAGGTGGCAGGAAGCGGGCGCCGACATCGCCGATCAGCTCGCGGCCAAGCCCGGCGTCATCATCGGCGGCGCGGCGGTCGCCCAGGAGCAGGTCAACAAGCAGGTCGAGAAGGACCTGCGGGTGGCGGAGATGCTCGCCTTCCCGCTTCTCTTCCTGCTCTCCTTCCTCTTCTTCCGCAGCCTCGTCGCCTCGCTGTTGCCGCTGATGATCGGCGGCCTGGCGATCGTCGGCACCTTCCTCATCCTGCGCCTCGCCAGCGAGATCGGCTCGATCTCGATCTTCGCCCTCAACCTGACCACGGCGCTGGGCCTGGGGCTGGCGATCGATTACAGCCTCTTCATCGTCTCCCGCTACCGCGAGGAGATTGCTCGCAGCGGGCCGGGACTGGAGGCAATGCGACGGGTGCTTGCCACGGCCGGGCGCACGGTCTTCTTCTCCTCGCTGACGGTCGCCGCCGCGCTCGCCTCGCTGCTCGTCTTCCCGCAGCGCTTCCTCTACTCGATGGGCCTCGGCGGCTCGCTGGTGGCGTTGTTCGCGGCCTCGATCTCGCTCACCGTGCTGCCCGCCGTGCTGACCCTGCTTGGGACCCGGGTGAACTCGCTGGCTCCGCGCTTCCTGCAGCGCCGCGCCGAAGCCGATACGCGTCCGGACGAGCATGGCTTCTGGTACCGGCTCTCGCGCTTCGTCATGCGCCGGCCCGTGCCGGTGGCGACGCTCAGCGCCGCGCTGCTGATCCTGATGGGAATTCCCTTCTTCGGCATCAAGTTCAACACCGTCGACCCGACCGTGCTGCCGAGCTCGGCCAGCGCCCGCCAGGCGTACGACGTGATCAACGGTGAATTTCCGCCCTACCACGAAGCGCCGATCTGGGTCGACGTCGAAGGCGGCGGGCCGGGAGCGGCCACGCGGTTTGCGGCGCGGGTCCGCCGCGTGAGCGGCGTCGCCGAAGTGAGCCCGCCGCTGCGCCTCAAGGGCGACGTGACGGGACTGCAGGTGATCTCGAGCCATCCCTTCGTCTCCGACGCCAGCCAGGAGACCGTGAAGCGAATCCGCGACCTGAGGCCGCCGCCCGGCGCGAACACCCTCGTCGGCGGCGGCACCGCCGACTTCATTGACCTGCAGAGCAGCCTCGTGCGCCATCTGCCGATCGTGCTCGGGATCATCGTCATCGCCACGCTGACGATCCTCTTCCTGATGACCGGCTCGGTGATTCTGCCGATCAAGTCGCTGCTGATGAACTTCCTCAACCTCAGCGCCGTCTTCGGCCTGCTCGTACTGATCTTCCAGGACGGCCGCCTGGAAGGCTTCCTCGACTACAGCAGTCCCGGCGCGATCGAGCAGACGATGCCGATCCTGCTCTTCGCCGTGGCCTTCGGCCTCTCCACCGACTATGCCGTCTTCCTCCTGTCGCGGATCAAGGAGGCGCGCGACAACGGCGCCTCGGACTCCGAGTGCGTGGCGATCGGGCTGGAGCGCACCGGGCGCATCGTCACCGCGGCGGCGCTGCTCTTCGCCGTCGCGATGGCCGCCTTCGCCACCTCGCAGATCATCTTCATCAAGGAGAACGGCATCGGCACCGCGCTCGCCGTGCTGATCGACGCCAGCATCGTCCGCGCCCTGCTCGTCCCCTCGCTGATGGAGCTGCTGGGCAAGTGGAACTGGTGGGCGCCGAGGCCGCTGCGGCGGCTGCACGAGCGGTTCGGGATCGGCGAGTCGGCGTTGCCCGAGAAGGCGTAGGCGGGGGCGGCCGCGGCCGACGGGAAGCCTCTCGATTGATCGCAGAGAGCTTCTAGTCCAACAGGATGAGGACCGCCGTGAGCACGCCGAGGCCCGCGCCGCCGGCTGCGAGAGCTCGCAGGACCCAGCGCGGTGGCTCGGGGAAGTGGCCACTCTCGAGCACTCGATCCACCGTCGTGCGGCGGGAGCTCCCGTAGCTGATGGCCAAGATTCCCCAGAGGGCGAAGCCGACGCCGGCGACCACGTAGGGCCAGCGCAGTGAGCTGTGGTTGAGCTCGGGGACGACGCGGCCGACCGCGAGGGCAACGGCGAGGGCGGTGAGGCCTGTCCGCCACCAGGCGAGCTCGGTGCGCTCGTTGGCGAGCAGGGTGCGGCGGGTCGCGTCGGCGACTTCGGCCGCGTGCTTGTCACGCGCGGGCGCCTCCACCCGAGACACCTTATTCGCCGAGGTTGAAGACGGTGCTGTCGAAGCCGCTCAGAGCCGGTTCAGCAGCGTAGCCGAGCGGCGGCGTCAATTCGAGCAGTTCCTCGACGCTGCGCAGGAAGGAGAAGTGGTTGTAGTAGCCGCTTTCGTTGCTGCTGTTCGGTTCGACGTAGGTGGAGAGCAGCAGCATGCCAACCCGGCCCCCTCCACCGCTCGCTTTGATCGGGCCGTTGCTGGTCGGCGGCGGGGTTGCCGGAGGAGGCAGGTTGGGGTATTCGGGGGTCGAGCAGCAGGCCGCTTCGGCTTCGGGCGCGCCGTCTGGCGCCTGGGCGAACGTGATCGCGATCAGCCCGCCTTTGCGATAGGCGTCGGATTCCATGATCTCGGGCACCACCTTTTCGAGGAACGGCTGGCTCGCGCCGAGGCCGGCGGGCTGCCCTTCGGCGCACGGTTCCTCACTGCCGTCCTGGCAGGCGCCGGGAATGATGTAGGAGAAGGAGGGGGTGCTGTCCTCCTCCTTGAGGTCGGTTGCGAGCTGGTCGACGCTGGCGGTGCAGTCGGTGCAGGCCGGTTCGTCGGTGAGCGAGTGGAAGAACGAGAACGGGTTGCGCCAGCTCGGGTAGGGATCTTCGGCGTAGACCTTCCACGTCTTTTTCGCTTCTTCGAGCAGATCGGGAAGAGCCTGCACTTCCGCGGGGTAGTCGCACCCTTCGCCCTGGGCCTGGCCGGTCACGTCGAGCGTGCCGAGCGTCACGTCCTTGCTTTCCGGGCAGTTGGCGGCCGTCGCCGGGTTGGGGCCCTGGCCGCTGACGAGTGCGATCTCGTTCGCCAGGTCGCCGCGCGTGACCGCGTAGTAGTTCTCGAGCAGCTCGCCCTTTTCGCGCAGTTCCTTCGCCAGGTAGGGCGCCGGGGATGCTTCGCCGAAGGCGGTTTCGTAGCCGTTGTCGCCGAGCACGATCGCGAAGACGTGACTAATCGGCGGCAGCGGCGGTTCTTCGGGGATTTCCGGCGGCGCTTTTTTGGGCGGCGGCGGTGGCAGTTCTTCCAGCGGCGGCGCCACGGGCGGGGGTGCTTCCGCCACCGGGGGGGTCGTGACCGGCGCCGGTTCGACCGCTTCGCCTTCCACTTCTTCTTCGGGTTCGGGCGCCGGCGGCGCGCTTTCGGCAGCCGTATAGAGAACGATCGGGGCGACGCCGGCGCTCTCCGCGGCCGGGCCGGTGAAGGCGCCGACGACGACGCCGAAGGCGAGCAGCGCCATCACCGCCACCGCGGCCGCACGGGGCTCGGGCATGTAGCGGCTGAACGATTCGTCTTCGTCGGGCTCAGCTGCCTCGGCGGCGGCAGCACCGGCCGCGCCAATGCCAACCGCCTCGGCCGTGTCGGCGGGAGGAGGGACTATGGAGAGCCAGCTCGCAACCGCGGCTGGCAGTGGGCCGCGACGCTCTCCGCACTCCAGGCAGTAGCGCTGGCCGAGAGCGAGCCCGGCGCCGCAGCTGGCGCAGCTCATCGCGTGGGAGCCGCTGAGACCTTCCTCGCCACCGGGTTGCGCCACCTGGCGAATTCTCGGGCCAGCCCCGAAGCCAGATGTGACTCAAATGTAAATCTCAGTCAGGTCCGCCGGCTTTTCATCGGGCGATTTTCACAACACCGCAACATTTCCCCTGCCCCTGACGAAGACGATGTCGGGCGTCTCTCCAGGGCACCCATCGCCCGGCGCTCCTCATCGCATGGAATCGACCAACCCCGCGAACTTGCCGACCCCCCGCGCTGGGGCAACCCCTGCTTCAGGCGCCCACCCCCACCACTCGCTGGTCACCGCCGCCGGCGAGCAGTGTCCCTCCTGCGGAAATCCGGTCGCCGCCGACCAGCGCTACTGCCTCAACTGCGGGCAGCGCTGCGGCGAGCCCCGGCTCCCCTTCATGAACGCGGTCACCTTCATGGAAGCGATGAAGCGGCCCGCAGCGGCAACACCGCCGCCGTCCAAGCCCAAGCGCCGCCTCTCCCCGAACGCGGCGCTGATCACCGGGGTCGGCACTCTGCTGCTCGCCCTTGGGGTCGGGGTTCTGATCGGGCGCTCAGGGGACAATTCCGGAGGCAGCAACGCCGCCGCGACCCCCCAGGTGATCACCGTCAACGGCGGCGGCAGCGCCGAAAGCACCACGCCGTCGACCGCCTCCAATGCCGGCAAGGGCAGTGGCAAAGGCTCCAAGGGCAGCAAGAAAGCGGCCAAGTCCGCCGCCAAGAGGGCGGAATCCGGAGCGGGTGCGGAAGAAATCCTCAAGCCCGCCGGTAATGTCAAGCTACCGCCCGCGACCGTCAAGCCCGGGGGTAAGTGCCCACCCGGCTCGGCGGGCTGCAAAGGTGGCGAATTTACCGGCGAATTTTTCGGCGAATGAAACTTCCGCGCATACCAGGGCGGCCCGGCCGCAGGCACAACGGAGCGGCCCCGACGAAGGCCCCTGCTCTGGCGACGCAGCCGCAGGAGCTGACCGTCGATCTCGAACGCCGCCGCGATCAGCTCGTCGCCCGGGTGGCGGAGCTGCAGTGGGACCTGGGCGGCCTCGTCTACGAGATGGCGGTGCGCAACCGAATCGAGGTCGAGGTCCTGGTCAAGCGTGCGGTCGCCCTGCAGGACGCCGACGCCGAGCTCAGCGAGGTCGAACGGATCGTGCGCATGGAGCAGACCGGCACCGCCGGCTCCTGCACCGCCTGCGGCGCGCCGCACAGCACCGGCGCCACCTTCTGCTGGCAGTGCGGCCAGCCGCTGCTGCAGCAGGTCCCCAGCGACGCGATAACGCGCCGCTAACCGAAGCGGCCCGTTACGTAGTCCCGGGTGCGGGGGTCGGCGGGAGCGGTGAAGATCGTCTCGGTGTCGTCGTACTCGATCAGGGCACCGACCGGCTCGCCGCCGCTCGCGTCGAGGCCGAAGAAGGCGGTGCGGTCGGCGACGCGCGCCGCCTGCTGCATGTTGTGGGTGACGATCACGATCGTGAAGCGGCCCTTGAGGGTGTGCATCAGGTCCTCGATCGACGCGGTGGCGATCGGGTCTAGGGCCGAGGCCGGCTCGTCGAGCAGCAGCACGTCGGGTTCGATCGCGATCGCTCGCGCAATACAGAGGCGCTGCTGCTGGCCGCCGGAGAGGCCGAGGGCACTGTCGCGCAGCCGGTCCTTGACCTCGTCCCAGAGGGCCGCCCCCCGCAGGGCCTTCTCGACCCGCTCGTCGAGGCCCTGCTTGAGGCCGAGGTTGCGGGGCGCCCAGGCGATGTTGTCGTAGATCGACTTCGGGAACGGGTTGGGCTTCTGGAAGACCATTCCGATGCGGCGCCGCACCTCGACCCGATCGGCATTGGCGGCGTAGATGTCGTGGCCGTGGTAGAGGACGCAGCCCTCCAACTGGAAGCCGGGCACCGAATCGTTCATCCGGTTGAGGCTGCGGATGAAGGTCGACTTGCCGCACCCCGAGGGGCCGATCAGTGCCGTGATGCGGCTGCGCGGGATGCGCAGGCTGACCCCGGCAAGCGCCTGCTTGGCGCCGTAGTGAACGGAGACGTCGTCGACGTCGAAGACCGAGTCGACCTGCGGGGTCGGCCGGCGCCTGGCGGCGAGAGCGTCGGTAGCGGTGTCGCCCTGGATCCGCACGCGACCCGGCACCGGAGGCGCCGCGGGCGGCGGCTGGCGGCGGCCTGGCCGTGAAGGCGCGATCTCGCTCACCGCGCCATCCTCGCCTTGCTCCGGGCCAGCAGGGCGCGCGCGCCGAGGCCGGCGAACATGATGAAGCTGAGCAGCACCAGGCCGGCTCCCCACGCCTGGGTGAGCGCTTCCGGATTGGCTTCTTCGGAAAGCCGGAAGATCTTCACCGGGATGTTGGGCACCGCTTCGAAGGGGTTGAGCGATGCTTCGGCGCCGCTCCACACCGAGTCGACCAGGATCAGCGGCGCGGTCTCGCCGGCGGCGCGAGCGACCGCGAGGATGGTCGCGGTGAGGATCCCGCCGGTGGCGCTGGGCAGGATCACGGTCAGGACCGAGCGCCAGCGGCTGACTCCAAGCGCGTCGGAGGCTTCGCGCATGCTGTCGGGCACGAGCGCCAGCACCTCCTGGGTGCCGCGGGCGACGATCGGCAGCATGATGATCGCCAGCGCCACCGAGGCGGCAAAGCCCGACTGTTTGTGGTGGTTGACGAGCAGCCCGTAGACGAAGAGGCCGATGATGATCGAGGGCAGGCCGTTCATCAGGTCGAGGGTGAGCCTCACCAGGGCCGAGATCCGGCCGCCGCCGAACTCGGTTTGGTAGACGGCGATCAGCACGCCAAGTGGACCGGCCATCAGCGTCCCGATCGCGACGATCTCGGCCGTTCCGAGCAGCATCGGGCCGATCCCGTCGGGTTCGCCCTTGAAGAGGAAATCGAGGCTGAGCGCGGCGGCGCCGCGGGCGACGACCGTCCAGACGACGATCACGAGCACGCCGACGGCGAGCAGCGCCGCGGCGATCGCCCCGTACTCGGCCAGCTTGCTGACGACGCGGCGGCGTCCCAGGTTGCCGGTCGGCCGCAGGGGCGAGGCGGGATCGAAAGGCAGCTCGACGATCTCGCTCATCGTGCCACCGCGTGGCGATAGTCGAAGCGCCTGCCAATCCACTGGGCGGTCAGGTTGGAGACCAGGCCGATGACCAGCAGGATCACTCCCAGGTAGTAGAGCGAGGCTTTGTGCATCTCGGTGATCGCCCCCGGGAACTGGTTGGCGATGCGGGCGGCAAGCGTGTCGCCGGTCTTGAACAGGTTGGCGCTGATCGTCGAGCCGGCGCCGATCACCTGAGCGACGGCGATCGCCTCGCCGAGGGCGCGACCGAGGCCGAGCAGCGAGGCCGCGACCACGCCCGAGGTCGTGCTCGGCAGCACGACGCCGCGGATCACCTCCCAGCGGGTGGCGCCGAGGGCGCTGGCGCCGTCCTGCAGGTCGTGCGGCACCGAGAGGAAGAGGTCGCGCGAGATCGAGGCGATGATCGGCACGATCATGATCGTCAGGATCAGGCTCGCCGTGAAGACGCTCGAGCCCGTCGTCTGTGGTTCGCCGAAGAGCGGGATGAAGCCGAGCGTTTCGTGCAGCCAGGGCTCGAAGTGCTTCTGCGAGTAGGGCGCGAGGACGATCAGGCCCCAGAAGCCGAGGATCACGCTGGGGATTGCGGCCAGCATTTCGACCAGCGGTGAGACCACGCTGCGCACGCCTTTGGGCGCCAGCAGGCTGAGGTAGAGCCCGATTGCGATCGCCACCGGCGCCCCGATCAGGAGGGCAAAGAAGGAGGAGACGAGCGTGCCAAAGAGCACCGAGCCGGCGCCGAAGACGGTGAAATTGGGCTGCCATTCGGTCGAGAAGATGAAGCCGAGGCCGAACTTGGAGATCGCCGGACTCGCCCCGTGCACGACCTGGTAGCCGATCGCTAGGAGGGCAGCGACCGCGAGGAGGGCGGCAGCCGCGCAGACGCCGCGCAGGGCGGCGTCTCCGTAACGGTCGAGGAGGCGCATCGGGCCGCAGCCTAGAACAGCATCGCCGCATTTCCCACCGGATCGGTCCGATTTTCACAATTTGGCAACAAGTGCAGCCGCGGCGTGGCCGTCGTTCACAGGATTGTTACAACCACACTCCTTTTTACATTTTTGAAACAGCAGGTTTTTCACAGAAATGAAACAAGTGCGTTGCGATCCGGCGAGATCCTGCGCCTCGCCAGGGGGCCACCGACGGCCTGTGGCACGAGACGTAATTATCATGAGCCGAAAGGACTCCCTTTTGATTCGCAACAGGTTGTTTGGATTCCTCATCGCGGTCGTCGGAGTGGTCGGGAGCATCGCGACCATCTCGCCTGCCGCCGCCTCCGCCAATCTCACTGGCGCAGGCTCATCGCTGGTCGCACCGCTGATGGCGAACTGGATCAGCGGTTTCGAAGCCCACACCAACGGCGCCGTGAAAGTCACCTACGGCTCAGTTGGCTCGGGTGCCGGGATCGCTCAGATCACCGGCCGCACCGTGGACTTCGGTGCCTCCGACGCCCCGCTCACTCCGGAACAGGCCGCTGCCTGCAACGGCTGCGTCCAGATTCCCTGGGCACTGACCGCCACGGGTATTGCGTTCCACCTCAAGGGTGTGAGCAAGCTCAACCTCACCGGCCCGGTGATCGCCGCCATCTACTTCGGCAAGATCACCAAATGGAACGATCCCAAGATCCAGAAACTGAACCCGAAAGTCCACCTGCCGGGTACGACCATCACGCCGGTCTTCCGCAGCGACGGCTCAGGTGACACCTACGCCTTCACCAACTACCTCTCGAAGGAAAGCGCGTCGTGGAAGAAGAACGTTGGCTACGCCACCTCCGTCGGCTTCCCGGTCGGCGTCGGCGGCAAAGGCAACGTCGGCGTGACCTCGGTGGTCCAGGCGACCAACGGGTCAATCGGCTACATCTCGGCCTCCTACATCGTCGCCGCCGGCCTCAAGGCTGCGGCGCTGAAGAACGCGGCTGGCAACTACGAGTATCCGAACCTGAAGAACATCTCGGCGGCAGCGGAAAGCGTGACCAAGGTCCCCGCCAGCAACGAACTCCACATCGTTGCCCCCCCGAAGAAGTACTCGAAGGCCTACCCGCTTTCGACCTTCACCTACTGCATCGCTCCGCACGGGGCGCCGCAGAAGACCGACCTGTCCAATTTCATCCTCTACGCGATGACCACAGGTCAGAAGTACGGCCCGGCGCTCGACTTCGCGCCGCTGCCGAAGATCGTCCTCGAAGCAGGCCGCAAGTCGCTGGCAAACCTCTAGGACGCCCCGGCGCCACGGGAGGCGCCAACCTCACCCAACCCGATCCGGTCCCCCCAAGGGCCGGGTCGGGTTTTTTCGTGCCGCCTCGCTAGGCGAAGGCCTGTGAGGCGCGGCGGCGAAGGTCGGCGTTGAGCATCCCCGTCACCTCGCTCGGCGTGCTGCCGGCGGAGGGGATGGCGTCGCCGATCAGGCCGCTGGCGCGGAAGCCGAAGAGCGGCGAGTCGACGCCCAGGTCGCGGATCTGGCGCACCAGCTTGACCGCCCCGGCGGTGTCGGTGCGCGGACCGCAAAGCACGATCGCGGTCGGGTCCAGCGCGCGCAGGGCGCGCTCGAGCCGCTCGTCGCCGAGCTCGTTGGAGAGCAGCAGGACACGGAAGCCGGCGCGGCGCAGGGTCAGGTCCAGCGCCTGGGTGTGAACCGCCTCGGCGTCGGAGCCGCGGCTGGAGTCGAGCAGCAGGATTCCGGCCGGGCGCGAGGCGGCGGAGGCGAGGCGGCGGGCGCCGTGCAGCCAGCCGGTCGCCCAACGCGAGGCGAACTCGAGCTCGGCCTCGCGGTCGGGATCGACGGCGAGCCTGTCGATCGTCGGCAGCAGCAGCTCCTCGACCGTCCGCTCGAGCGGTCGCAGCGCCAGGCTCTCCTCGATCGCGCGGTCGGCGGCGTCCTCATTGAAGCTCTCGAGGGCCGCCAGGAGGCCGTCGTTGCTGGCCGGCGCCGCCTGGCGCTGGCGCGCCAGCTCGATCGCCGAGGAGATGTTGCCGGTCTGGGCCAGCGCGTCGCGCAGCGTCTGCAGCTCGACCAGCTCGTAGTTGCGGTGGTTGCCCTCGGTGCGCTTCGGTTTCGGGTAGCCGTAGCGGCGCTCCCAGCTGCGCAGCGTGTTGGGGCTCACCCCCAGCACTTCGGCGGCGGCATTGGTCCGTATTCCCGGCATCGGCGAAATTGTTCCAGGCCGAATCCAGGTTTACGCAAGTTATGGACAGATTTCCGGAATCTGTCAGCGATCTTGCAGGGCGCCGACGCCGACCGGCTGGCCGACGGCGCGGGCGCGCCACATCGCCTCGTCGGCGCGGCGCAGCAGCTCGTCGGCGTCCTCGCTGTGCTCGGGGCAGGCAACGACGCCGGCCGAGACCGAGATGCGCAGACCGCCCGCCGCCTCGAGCTCGTCGAGCATGCGCAGCAGACGCTCGGTCATCTGCACGCCCTCGACCGTCGACTGGTTGGGAGCGAGCACGCAGAGCGCGTTCTCCTCGAGCAGGAAGGTCTCGTCGACCAGACGGACCGCGTCACGGAGGGCGGCGCCGACCACGGCGAGCATCGTCTCCAACGCGTCGCCGTCGTCGTCCTCGCGAGCGCCGGGTCCCTCGACGTCGAAGACCACCAGGGCGAACGGGTGGCCATAGCGCTTGTTCATCTCAACCAGCTGGTCGAGGCGGCGGCGCATGTGCCCCGGCCGAAAGAGGCTCGTGTGCTCCTCGACCGCGGGCTCGGCGAACATCGGAGCCTGGACGGGGCGCTCGCGGACGGTGGCGACCGCCGCGGCGGCGGCGGAGCCGAACTCCACCGCCAGCCTCTCGGCGGCGTCGGCGAAGACCTCGCGGGCGACCTTGCCGATCGCCGACTCCACCGTGCCAGCGTCCCTTGTCGGAGCTTCCGTCGCCACTCGAAGACCTTCTCGAAAGCAACGGACGCCAGGGTCGCAAAAGCTCGCTATTTGCGACCCGACACTCGTCTAGTCATTTTGTCCGCAAGGAGCGGGCTAATCGAGGCTGCGGCGCCCGGCGAAGGCCTTGCCCAGGGTCACCTCGTCGGCGTGCTCGAGATCGGCGCCGACCGGCAGGCCGCTGGCGAGGCGAGTGACGGCGACCTGGCCGCGCAGCCGCTCGGCGATGTGGAGCGCCGTCGCCTCCCCGGTCGTGGTCGGGTTGGTGGCGAGGATGACCTCGCGCACCTCGCCGCCGCCCCCCACCCGGCGCAGCAGCTCGGCGATCTTCAGGTCCTCGGCATCGACTCCGTCAATCGGCGAGAGGGCGCCGCCGAGCACGTGGTAGAGGCCGCGGTACTCGTGGGTGCGCTCAATCGGGATCACGTCGGCGGGCTCCTCGACCACGCAGATCGTCGAGCGGTCGCGGTCGGGGTCGGCGCAGATCCGACAGCGCGGGCCCTCGGCCAGGTTGAAGCACTCCTCGCAGAGGCCGACCCGCTCCTTGACTTCGCGGATCGCGCCGGCGAGCGCCGCCGCCTCTTCGTCCGGCGCGCGCAGGATGTGGAAGGCGAGCCGCTGCGCGGTGCGCTGGCCGATGCCGGGCAGCCGCGAGAGCTCGGCGACGAGGCGCGCGAGCGGCGCCGGCCCTTCGGCGCTCACCTACATCCCCGGCAGGCCGAGCCCGCCGGTGATCCCGCCCATCTTCGAGTTGGCCAGCTCCTGAGCGGCGCGCAGGCCCTCGTTGACGGCGGCCTGGACCATCTCGGCCAGCATCTCGACCTCTTCGGGGTCGACCGCCTCCGGGTCGATGACGATCTCGCGCAGGGTCAGGTCGCCGCCCATCTTCACCTTGACCATGCCGCCACCGGCGCTGGCCTCGACCAGCTCGTCCTTGAGCGACTCCTGCGCCTCAAGCATCTCGCTCTGCATCTTCTGCGCCTGCTTCATCAGCGCGTTGACGTCGAAACCGCCCGGTCCACCCCTGGCCATCAGCCAACCTCCTTCGCGTCGAACTCGCTCTTCAGCTTCTCCACCAGCGCATCGTGATCGATCTCGGCCTCCGCGGCCGGCTCATCCTCCGCGGCCGGCGCGGCCTCGCCCTCGAGCAGCACGTAGCTGGGTCGCAACCTCTCCCCCAGCATCGCCTCCAGCGCATCCGCCATCAGCTCGCGCTTGTCCGGGGTCTCCGCCTTCTTCTTGTTGAAAGTCAGCTCCGCCGGAAACCCGACCGTCAGCCCCTCCTCGTCAAAGCCAACCGGCCGCGCGCCATCAAACGTCGCGGCCAGCGCCGGACTCGTCTCCCGCAGCTTGTCGATAACCGCAGGCCAGAGTCGTTTGACCGTGTCGAGATCGAGGGCGCCACGGCCAGCGGGTCCTGTCGCCGCAGGGGACCCCCCACCCCCTGCGGTCGATGAAGCGTCCTCGGGGGTGGGCCCCCCTACGGCGCCACCCACTGGAGCGGGGTCCTCGGCTGACGACCCAAGCTCGTCGTCGCCAGGCGGCGAGGTCGCAGCCGCATCTTCGCCGGAAGCTTTCCCGTCCTCGATCGGCGGGGACTGGTCGGCCGGAGAGGTGTCTGCCGGGGGGTGGCGCGGATCTGGGGGACCACCCCGAGGAGGCGGCGAAGCCGCCCCCGCAGCGGGTGGTGGCACCAGATCCGTGACAGGACCCGCCGGCCCACCCGCCCCGGTCCCCTGCTCCAGTCGCTCGATACGGCGGAGAAGTCCCTCCGTCGACGGGTCGAGGTCCGGCCTCGCCGCCTTGAGCAGCGCGATCTCGACGGCCATGCGCGCGTCGTCCCCCTCGCGCACGTTGGTCAGCGCGGTCGCCAGCTCGTCGATCGTGCGAACCAGCGTCGCCGGCCCGATCGAGCTTGCCTGGGAGACGAGCCGCTCGGCATCGGTCGCGGTCACCACGAACGTGTTGGGCACCTCGCCGACCGTCTGGGTGACGAGCAGGTGGCG
>CAZQET010000136.1:0-14248 GCA_964591825.1 uncultured Conexibacteraceae bacterium | reverse complement strand
TCATGACAACTAAAATTTATTTGAATGGTGGCTTAGGATGCCTCTCGATGCGGCGCACTCTCTGGCCATCGCTGATCCTTGCCCTGACCTTCGCTCTCGCGCTCCTCTCCGGCTGCGGCTCCGGCGGCGACCCGACCTCCTCGGCGAACGGATTGCCCAAGGAAATCGTGATCGGCGCCGCGATCGCCAAGAGCGGCTACCTCGTTCCCTACGACGCCAATATCGCCGCGGTCGAACAGCTGATCAAGGAAACCAATGCCCGCGGCGGTATCGACGGCTCCAAGATTCGCATCGTCTCCGTCGACAATCGCTCCGAACCCCAACAACAGCCCGTCGCCGTCCAGAAGGTGATCGAAGACGGCGCCGACGTCCTTCTCTTCAGCTGCGAAGTGCCGATTGCGGCCGCCGGCGCACCGATCGCCGAAGAACACAACCAGCTCAACTTCACCCTCTGCGCCAGCGAACCCGGTTACGGGCCGCCCTACACCGGGCGACTCTCCTTCAGCGCCAACCGCAGCCTGATCAGCGAGGCTTCCAGCCGCGCCACCTTCCTCTGGCAGCGCGGCATCCGCCATCCCTTCGAGCTGCGCGACACCTCGATCCTGCTCGGCAAGATCGACCAGTTCGGCTTCCAGAGGACCTGGGAACACCTCGGCGGCCAGCTCGCCGGACAGGCCGACTTCAAAAACGAAGACCCGTCGATCGCCACCCAGATCGCCGAGATCAAGCGCTCCGGCGCCGACGCGATCAACATCAGCTCCTACCCGCCGGGAGGGGCCTCGGCGATCAAGCAGATCCGCGCGGCCGGCATCGACCTGCCGATCACCGCGCCGAGCGCCTTCGACGGCACCTTCTGGTTGAAGGGAGTACCCGACACGAAGAACATGTACGCGACGCTCAACGGCTCCGCCTACGACCCGACCAACACCGAAACCGCCAAGCTCTTCGAAAGGCTGAAGCGCGCCGGAGTCAACACCGATGTCTCCGGCAACCTGCTCGCCTCCTACGCCGCCGGACAGCTGATCCTCGATGCGATCCGCGAAACCGGCACCACCGACGGCGCCAAGCTCGCCTCTGCCCTCGAGGAAAAGCCACACCAGACGGTGATGGGACCACTGAGCTACACGCCCAACGATCACCTACCCTCGGGAGCTTGGTACATCTACGAATACCCCAACCGCAAACCGAAGCTCCTCGAGCGGGTGAAACCCGCTTACGTGCCCGATTACGAACAGTAGGCGGTCGGTGAGCTGATTGGAGCCGGAGAATCCCGCCTCGGGCGCCCACCGCAAGCGCTCGGGTCGCCCCAAGCGCTCCTCTGCGATCAGCCTCGAGGGAGCCCGTCGGCCCGAGCACGGCAGCCAGGTTCCCCTCTACTACCAGCTCGGTGAGATCCTCAAGGAGAAGCTCGAGGGGGGCGGTTGGGAGCCCGGCACCCTGTTTCCCTCCGAGCGCGAGCTCGAAGAGCACTTCGACGTCTCGCGCGCGGTCGTTCGCCCCGCCCTCAGTCTGCTCGAACGCGACGGGGCCATCTATCGCCGCCGCGGTTCGGGGACCTACGTCGCCGCGCCGAAGCGCTCAGTGCCGATCAAGGGCCTGATTCGCTTCCTGCGGGAGGATCGCTTCAGCCTCTCGCGGATCAGGGTCCTGCGCATCCGCCCGCAGACCAATGACAAGACGATCGCCGGCTTTCTTGGCGTTGCCCCCGGGCAGACCGTCGCTCAGGTCACCTCGATCCTCCGCGTCGACAAACCGGTCTGCCTGCTCGACTCCTTCTTCTCCCCCCAGCGGGTGCCCTGGCTGCTCGGCGCCGCGGACTCGCTCAAGGCCGGCGAGCCGCCTGCTCTCGCCGAGCAGCTGAACCTCACTCGGGTCGACGGCTCGCTGGAGGGATCCTCCTGCGGGCCCTGGACCGCAAGGATCCTCGGCGTCCGCACCGGCGACCCGGCTTTGGTCGGCCGGCTTCTCCAGTACGGCGTTCCCGCGAACCAGGGTCGCGAGTCCCCGCTCGAGCTGACCCGCATCGTCGCCCGCAGCGACATCTCCCAGTTTCACTTCGTGACGGCCTAGGAATCCCTCCTAGCTCGTTCCGCTGGCGGCGCGGACGAAGTCGGCGAACGCCCGGCGGTACTCGAGCGTGAAGCGATCGGCGAGGGTGCTGACGTCGGTTTCCCCCAGCGGCAACTGCGGCGGCGCGATCGCCGAGACTACCGCCCGATCCTCGGCGTAGATCTGTTCCTCAGCGGCCAGCACTTCCTTGAGGCTCGCCCCCTGGAAGCCCTCGCTGAGCCCGGCCAGCCAGTAATGAACCGACTCGTTGTCGCTGATTGCCCGCGCCGCGTGTACCAGGCAGCGCTCGCCCTCGCCGATCCACATCCTCGCCGAGATCACGTTGGGGGCGATCGCGTGATAGCGGATCTCGCGCAGCGCTCCCCACGACTTGAGGCTTCCCTCGCCGGCTCGCATCGCCCGCTGCAGGGTCACCTGCAGCCCGTCGCGGTGAGGAGAGAGCGGCTCGACGATCTCCGGCATCGCTCCGAGGCTCTCGCGATGTACGAAGGCGAAGTGGGCAACGTCGCGGAAGTTCTCGATTACCACGCCGACCGAGACCGGCACCTCGAAGGGCTCACCCTGGGCCCAGCTCCAGTTCTCATCCGAGAACCACTCGAGCTCCGGCATCTCCGTGAGCGGCTCCTCCAGCGAGCTCCAGACCAGTCCCCACCGCGTCCGTGCCGGATAGGCCTTCGCCACCGCCCGCTCGGGAATCTGCGCTTGCTCGGCCAACGAGGGGATCCGCGCGCAGCTCCCGTCGCCACCGCGCCAGCGCCAGCCGTGGTAGGGGCACTCGACGCAATCGCCGCGCACCGCGCCCATCGACAGCGACGCGCCCCGGTGCGGGCAGCGGTCGGCGAGGACCGCCGGCTCACCGCGCTCGGTCATGAACACCGCCAGCGCCTCGCCTCCCAGCACCGCTCGCCGTGGGCCCGCGCGAAGGTCCTCGACTCGGGCCACCGGCTGCCAGCAGTGCCGCAGGGCCTGGCTCACCTGTTCGTCACTTGGTGCTGCGCGCTTCCCCGCCGGCTCGCTCACGGCTCGCCTCCCAGATAGGCGTGCACCAGCCCATTCTCGCGACGCAGCTCCTCGCGCTCCCCGCGCAGTCGCACCTCGCCGTTGCCGAGCACCAGGCAGCGATCGCAGAACTCGATCGTCCGCGCCGCGTTCTGCTCGGCCAAGAGCATCGTCATGCCATCGTCCCGCAGGCGTCCGAGCTGCTCGTAGATCGACTCGATCGTCCGCGGCGCGAGGCCCAACGAGGGCTCATCGAGCGCCAGCACTCGCGGCCCGCTTGCCAGCGCCCGGGCGATCGCAAGCTGCTGGCGCTCGCCGCCCGAGAGCCGCTCGGCACGCTGCTCGGCTCGCTCGCGCAGGACCGGGAAGCGCTCCAGCGTCACCTCGACCGCGTCGCGCGCCTTCCCCGCCGCCAGCGCCAGGTTCTCGGCGACCGTCAGGCTCGCGAACACCTGCCCTCCCTCGGGAACCAACGCTAGCCCCCGGGCCGCGATCTCCTCCGGCGCCCTCCCGATCAGCTCCTCGCCGCAGAAGCGGATCGAGCCCTCCGCCCGCACCCTGCCGCTGCCGAATATCGCCCGCAGCATCGAGCTCTTGCCGACCCCGTTGGGGCCGATCAGGCCCACCACCTCGCCCGGTCCCAGCTCCAGGTCGATGCCCCTCACCACCTCGGCCGCGCCGTAGCCGACCCGCACCCCTCGCAGCTCAAGCATCGGTGCCCACCAGAAAGGAGCTGCCCAGGTAGGCCTCGGCGACCGCCGCGTCGCCCTGGACCTCCGTCGGCGTCCCGATCCGCAGGGTGCCGCCGCCATCCAGCACCTGCACCCGCTCGCAGGTCCTGGCGACGACGCTCAGCTCGTGCTCCACGAGCAGGATTCCGCAGCCGAAACGCCGGCGGGCCTTGGCGACGATCGCGCCCAGCTGCCCGCGCTCGGCCTCGTCGAGGCCGGCGGCCGGCTCGTCCAGCAGCAGGTAGCGCGGTTCTCCGGCCAGGGCGCGGGCGATTCCCAGCAGCCGCTGCTTCGCCGCAGGAAGCGATCCCGCCCGCTGGTCGAACAGCCGATCGAGTCCCAGCTCATCGAGCACCAGCTCGGCTCGCCGCACCGCCTCTCGCTTCGAGGCGCCGAGGCCCATCGCCCCCACCGCGACGCTCTCCGCCCCGGTCAGCCCGGCGAAGGGCAGGGCGCCCTGGAAGGTGCGGCCGAGCCCGGCGCGGGCCATCCGCACCGCCGAGAGACCGGTCACCTCCTCCTCGTCCAGCCAGATGCGGCCGCTCAACGGGCGCTGGAAGCCGCTCAGCACGTTGAGCAGCGTCGTCTTGCCGGCTCCGTTCGGTCCGATCAGCCCCAGCGCCTCACCGCGCCGAAGCTCCAGGTCGACGCCCTCCAGCACTCGCAGGCCGCCAAAGGAGACGCAGACGCCCTGCGCGCGCAGCGCTCCCTCCGCGGGTGGCGAGGCCTGCGTCGCACGCCCTTCGCCGGCGCTCACAGCTCTCCGCCTCCCGCCCAACCGGGCTGCGATCGCCGTGCCGAGCAGCTCGCCCGCCTCGCGGCCTCCGGTGAGACCGCTGGGCAGCGCGATCATCGCCGCCAGCAGGATCAACCCAACTCCGACCGCCGCCAGGCCCGGCCGCGCGCCGACCGAGATCACCCCCAGCAGGTTGCCGCCCGCTTCCAGGTTGTGGAGGACTTCGTTGACCAGGGCGACCGCCAGCGAGCCGACCACGGCCCCGAAGATGCTGCGCACGCCGCCGACCACCAGCATCGTCAGCGTCGTCACCGTGGCGCCGAAGTAGAAGGTGCTGGGCTCTAGTACCCCCGTCTGGTGCACCGCCAGGGCGCCGCCGATCCCGCAGATCGCTGCGCTCATGGCAAAGGCGATCGTCCGCTCGCGCAGCACACCGATCCCCAGCGAGCGCGCCGCCACCTCGCTTTCTCGCGTCGCCGCCAGCCGGTAGCCCGGCCCCGAGAGCTTGTAGGCGAGCGCCACGATCGTCACCCCGGCCGCCCACGCGCCGGCCGCCAGCAGGCCGGTGCTTCTCGGGATGCTGACCAGCCCGCCGGTGCCGCCGGTCATCGCTTCCCAGTTGGCGAGCACGTTGTAGACGACGATCAGGAAGGCGAAGGTCGAGATCGGGATCGCCAGGGTCGAGGTGCGCATCAGCGGCAGCGCGACCACCACCGCGAGCAGCGCGCAAGCAGCCGCTGCGGCTGCAACCGCGACCGCCGGCGCGGGCTGCGCGTTCGCGATCCACGACGGCAGCGAGGGGGTCTGCAGCGATGCGAAGACGGCCGGCAGGGTGCAGAGCGCCGCCAGGTAGGCGCCGATCGCCGCGAAGCCGACCTGCCCGAAGGAGTAGATGCCGCTGTTGCCGACGAACACCTGCAGGCCGATCACGACGATCAACTGGCAGAGGACCAGCGTGATCGTCGAGCGCAGCGAGATCGAGCCGCCGGCGCCAACCGCAACCGCGGCGCCGATCAGCGCCACCGGCGCCGCCACCGAGAGCGCCAGGGAGCGCCGGCTTTGCAGCGCCGACCTCATACTCGCGCCTTGCCGAGGGCTGAGCCGAGCAGGCCTTCGGGGCGGAAGATCAGGATCGCGATCGGCAGGCTGAAGACGATCGCATCGCGAAACGGGGCCAGCGAGGCTGGCAGGTAGGCGCCGAGCAGGGCCGAGGCGGCGCCCAGCAGGAGACCTCCGAGCGCCGCGCCGAAGATCCGGCCGAAGCCGCCGATCACCACCGCGACGAAGCCGACCAGCACCGGGGTCAGGCCCATCGTCGGCGAGACCTGACCGGTCTGCAGGACGAGGAGCACCGCGACGATCGCCGCCAGCGCGCCGGAGATAGCGAAGGACAGTCCGATCACCCGGTTTGCGCGTACGCCGATCAGGCGGGCCATCTCGAAGTTCTCGGCCGCGGCTCGCATTCCCAACCCCACCTGCGTCCGGTACAGGAGCCATCCCAGCCCGACGACGATCGTCGCGCACAGGGCGACGGTGGCGAACTCGAGGTTCGGCACCGCGATCGAGCCGACCTGCGTCGATTCGGCAAGCCAGGCCGGGGTTGCCACCGACTGCGCCCGCGCGTTGACCGCGACGCTGATTACGTTCTGCAGCACCGCGGCGACCGCCAGCGAGGTGACCAGCTGCGCCGCCGGCTCGCGCCCGCGCAGCGGCCGAAACGCGACCCGCTCGGCGAGCGTCGCGATCGCAACACCGGTCAGGAGGGCGCCGCCGACCGCCAGCCCGAAGGGGATGCCCGCCAGGAGGTAGAGGGCGTAGGCGGAGATCATGATGAACTCGCCGTGGGCGAAATTCATCATGTCCATCACCGTGTAGACGAGGGTCACGCCGAGCGCGATCAATGCGTAGAGACTGCCCAGGGCCAGCGCATCGACCAGGTTTTGGACAAGCTCGCTCACGCCAAAGGGCAAGGCTACGGATATTCGGCCCGCTGACCGCACCGGCCGCGGGTCTGTCATAACAATTATTTTTTATTGACTACTCCACGCGTACCAGCATATGCTGGGCGGCAGGCTGGTAAGGCGCCGCGGCTTCGCTGCGGAGTGCCGTCGCGCCCGCAGGCCTACCCCAGTGGGAAGGAAGGGTCGCGAGCGATCGCGGCCCTTCCGCTCTGCTGACTTAGACTCGCGACCCATGCCAGCCTCCCGCAGCTACGACCGCGCCCCCGCCGACATCCGACCCGTCCAGATCGACGGCGGCTTCGTCGATACCGCCGACGGCTCGGCCCTGATCACCCTGGGCCGGACGCGGGTGATCTGCACGGCCTCGATCAGCACCTCGGTGCCGCGCTGGATGCAGGGCCGCGGCCGCGGCTGGGTGACGGCCGAGTACTCGATGCTGCCCGCCTCGACCGGCGAGCGCAAGCAGCGCGACATCGCCAAGGGCAAGCAGGACGGGCGCGGGGTCGAGATCCAGCGCCTGATCGGCCGGGCGCTGCGGATCGTGCTCGATCCCAAGGCGCTGGGGGAGCGCAGCATCTACGTCGACTGCGACGTTCTCCAGGCCGATGGCGGCACCCGCTGCGCGGCGATCACCGGCGGCTACGTCGCCCTGCGCCTGGCGTTGCAGAAGCTGGTCGACGCGGGCGAGATCGAGGCGATGCCGCTGACCGGCTCGGTGGCCGCCGTCAGCGTCGGCGTCGTCAACGGCCGCGCCCTCTGCGATCTCGACTACGGCGAGGACTCCAACGCTGAGGTCGACGCCAACGTGGTGATGACCGGCGAGGGCGGCCTGGTCGAGGTGCAGGCGACGGCCGAGCGCACGCCGCTCTCGCGGGCCTCGCTCGACGAGCTGCTCGGGCTCGCCGAGATGGGCATCTCGCGCTTGCGGGGGGTGCAGGAGCGGGTAGTCGGGAGCGAGTAGCGGCCCTTGATCTTCGCCACCGCGAACAAGCACAAGCTGCGCGAGATGCGCGAACTGCTTCCCGATCTCGAGCTTCGGGGCCTGCCCGAGGGAGTCGAGCTGCCGCCCGAGGACGGCGAGTCCTTCGCCGCGATCGCGCTGGAGAAGGCGCGGACCGCGCACGCGGCGAGCGGCGAGGCGGCGATCGGCGACGACTCCGGCATCGAGGCGATCGGGCTAGGCGGGCGTCCCGGCATCCACTCGGCTCGCTATGGCGGCCCCGGCGCCAGCGACGAGCAGAACCTGGAGAAGCTGCTGCGCGAGGTGGCGGCGGCCGGCGAGGACCGTCGCGCCGCTTACCACTGCGCCCTCGCCCTGATCGAGGCCGACGGGTCCGAGCGGGTCTTCGAGGCCCGCTGCAGCGGCCGGCTGATTGAGCGGCCCCGCGGCAGCGGCGGCTTCGGCTACGACCCGGCGTTCGTCCCCGACGACACCGGGCCGCAGGACGAGCGGACGATGTCGGAGCTGAGCCAGGCCGAGAAGAACGAGATCAGCCACCGCGGCCGCGCCGCGCGGATGCTCGCCGCCCACCTGGGTGCGGCCGAGGGTGCCACTCGAGGGCGATGATCCGCACCAAGAGCGGCGCCGCAGGTCTCTCGATCGCCTCCAACGCGCTGCTGATCGCGCTCAAGCTCGCGGCGGGGGCGGTCACCGGCTCGATCGCGATTCTCACCGAGGCGGTGCATTCGCTGATCGACCTCGTCGCCTCGGTGATCGCCTTCGTCTCGGTGCGCAAGGCCGACGAGCCCGCCGACGCCGAGCATCCCTACGGGCACGAGAAGGTCGAGAGCCTCGCCGCGGCCGTGGAGGGCGTGCTGATCCTGCTTGGTGCCGCGATCATCGTCTACGAGGCGAGCCGGCGGCTGGTGGTCGGCGCCGAGGTCGAATCGCTGGGGGTGGGCATCGTGGTGATGGGCTTCTCGGTGGTCGCCGACCTCGCAGTCTCGGCGGTTCTCACCCGGCAGTCGCAGGCCCACGAATCGCTCGCGCTGGAGGGGGATGCCGCCCACCTGCGCGCCGACGCGATGACCTCGCTCGGCGTGCTCGTCGGCCTCGCCCTGGTCCAGGTCACGGGCATCGTCGCCTTCGACTCGATCACGGCGTTGCTGGTCGCGGGGGCGATCGTCGCCGCCGGGATACGGATCGTGCGGCGCTCCTCCGGGGTGCTCGTCGACGAAACGCTGCCGCCGCGCGAAATGGACCGGATCGAGGCCGCGATCGGCGCCGCCCGCACGCCGGAGATCGCCGGGTACCACAAGCTGCGAGCCCGCCGCGCCGGTCGCATGCGCTACATCGACCTGCACGTCCAGTACGTCTCCGGCACCACGCTCGAGCGCGCTCACGAGCTCGCGCACGCGATGCGCGACGAGATCGAGGCCGCCGTCCCGGGGGCCGAAGTGCTGATCCACACCGAGCCCGAGACCTCGCTGCGCGACCCCGAGCGCGCCCGCGGCGGCCCCTTTCGCGCCGGTTAGTGCGCGCATCCGACTTTGACCACACCAGAGCGGGGTCAAAGTCGGATGCGCGGGTCGCTGCCCTGACCTGTCCTTTGTTTCTGGGCGCGATCAGCGACTGAAGGTCACTAGGGACTCGGCAGTAGATTGACCGCCGCCGCGAGGCCGACGGCGCCGACCGTGATCGAGTAGCCGGTGTAGCCGCTGATCGCGAAGAGGACGACGGCGATCGCGCAGATCGCGACGACGGTGATCCATGAGGCTCGGGCCAGGGACACGGGCCGCTATTTTGGCCGAGATGTCCGACGGCGAGACGAGCGCGGCGGTATCGGCCGAGGCAGCGGCGAGCGCGCTCGCCTACCTGACCGAGATGTCACCCGACCTGCGTGGCGGCGCCATCCTCGGCGCCGGGGGCGCTGTGCTGGCCGCCAGCGGGCGACCGGAGCGCTGGCGCGAGGACGCCGCCGCCCTGCTCGACGCGGCCGACCGGGCTGGCGAGGAGCCGGTCGAGCAGCTGCATATCGCCACCGAGCAGGGCGAGGTCTTCGCCGCCCGCCACGGCGGGTTGACCGCGCTCGCGGTCACCGACCGCTTTGCCCTCGCCTCGCTGCTGCTCTTCGACATGCGCGCGATCCTCCTCGATCTGGCCCAGGGTGGCGATGGGGGCGAGGGGCTTACGAATGCCGCCTAAGCCGCACCGGGTGCTGCTCGACCGCGTCTCGGCGTACGCTGACGAGGCGGCCGCCTATGTGCGCCGCCGGCGAGTCGCGCGCAAACCGTTCGCGCGGCTCTACTACCCGGAGGGGCGGGCCGCCGATCACGCCGCCGACTCGCTTGCCGGGGCCGAGCTCTTCGTTGCCGCCGGGCGGCTGATCGAGGTCGCGGGAAAGCGGCCGAAGTCGTGAGCGTCCTGATCGAGCCGGAGATCGCCGAGCGGGTGCTCGGGCGAGCGCTCGCCAACGGTGGCGAGTTCGCCGAGCTCTTCGCCGAACGCAACGCCGGCTTGAGCATGGCGATCGACGAGTCGCGGATCGAATCGGTCCAGTCGGGCGCCACCGAGGGAGCCGGGGTGCGCGTGATCGGCGCCGGCACGACCTACTTCTCGCACGTCGACGGCCTGCACCCGGCCGACCTCGAGCGGGCGGCGGACGAGGTTGCCGCCGCTTTGCGTTCCGGCCGGGTCGAGCCGCGTCCGCTCAGCGCCATCGCCGTCGAGCCGCTGGCGATCGAGCGGCCGCCCGCCGAGGTGCCGGCCGAGCGCAAGGCGGGGCTGCTGCGCGAGCTCGATGAGCGCGCCCGCGCAGCCGGAGGCGAGATCACCCAGTTGATGGCCTCCTACGCCGAGGTCCGTCGCGAGGTGAGCATCGCCAACTCCGAGGGCCTCTCAGCGGGCGACGATCGCACCCGGGTGCGCATTGGCGCCCAGGCCGTTGCGCGGCGCGAGGGCCTGGTCGAGACCGGCGCCGAGACGCTCGGCGGCCACCGCGGCTTTGAGCTCTTCGACGGCGATCCGGGGGCGATCGCCGAGCAGGCGGCGCGCAAGGCGCTCGCCCTGCTCGACGCCGATCCGGCTCCAGCGGGCTCGATGCCGGTCGTGGTCGGCGGCGGCTTCGGCGGCGTCCTCTTCCACGAGATGACCGGCCACGGGCTCGAGGCCGACCACGTCCAGAAGGGCGCCAGCGTCTACGCCGGCAAGCTCGGCGAGCGGGTGGCCCAGCCGCTGCTCACCGCCTATGACGACGGCCGCCTGCCGGGCGAGTGGGGCAGCGACGCGATCGACGACGAGGGCGCCCCCACTCAGAAGACGCGGGTGATCGACGAGGGGAGGCTGATCTCCTACCTCTACGACGGCCTCACCGCGCGCCGCGACGGCGTCGCCTCGACCGGCAACGGCCGCCGCGAGAGCTTTCGCCACCTGCCGGTGCCGCGCATGACCAACACCTACATCGCGCCCGGCGAGGCCGAGCCCGAGGCGATGATCGCCGAGGTCGAGCGGGGCTTCTACGCGGTCTCCTTCGCCGGTGGCCAGGTCGACCCGGCCACCGGGGACTTCGTCTTCGGCGTCTCCGAGGGCTATCTGATCGAGGGCGGCCGCGTGACCAGCCCCTGTCGCGGGGCGACCCTGATCGGCAACTGCCTACAGGCCCTCGCCGCGATCGACGCGGTCGGCAACGACTTCGAGATGAAGACGGGGATCTGCGGCAAGGCGGGGCAGCGGGTGCCGGTCGGCACCGGCCAGGGGCACGTGCGCATCGCCGCCCTCACAGTGGGAGGGACGGAGGTTTGATTGAGGCGGCCCGGAGCGCGGTTGAAGCTGCCGGCGCGGCGGGCGCCGGCGCGGTGGAGGCCTATGCCTCGGAGGACAGCAGCCGCGAGGTCCGCGCCCACGGCGGCGAGGTCGAGAGCTTCAGCGCCGCCACCCAGCGCGGCGTCGGCCTGCGCACCTGGATCGGGCATCGCGCCGGCTATGCCTATGGCACCGATCTCTCCGCCGCCGGCATCGCCGCCCTCGCACGGCGCGCGGTCGAGGCCACCCGCGTCGCCGACGAGGACGAGTTCGCCGGCCCGCCAGAGCTTCCGGTGCGACTTTTGGACCCATTGGGTCCAAAAGTCGCACCGGAAGGGGAGGAGGGGTTGGGGTTGAGGGACCCGACGATTGGCGAGTGGACGGCCGACAGGCTGGCGCAGCTGACCCTGGAGATCGAGCGGGCGGCGCTGGCCGCGGACCCGCGCGTCGCCGGCGTCGAGCACGCGGTCTACGCGGACTCCGCCGAGAAGGTCGCGATCGCCTCCTCGGGCGGAATCGCGGGCCACTATGAGAGCTCCAGCTGCTATGGCTACGTGCAGGTGCTGGCCGAGGGCGAGGGCGGTCGCGAGACCGGGCTCGGCTTCGACCTCGGGCGTGGCCCGTCGGCGCTCGACCCGATCGCGATCGGTCGCGAGGGCGCCGAGCGCGCGGTCGCCATGATCGGCGCCGGCAAGCCGGCCTCGCGCACCTGTCCGGTGGTGCTCGACCCGACCGTCGCCGCCAGCTTCGTCGCCCTGATCGGCCGCGGCCTCGCCGCCGGCGCGGTGCAGAGGGGGCGTTCGCCGTTCGCCGAGCACCTGGGCGAGGAGGTCGCGGCGGACGTCCTTCTACTGCGTGACGACGGGCTCGACCCGCAGGGCTTCGCCTCGGCTCCCTTCGATGCCGAGGGCGTGCCGCGGCAGCGCACGGCGCTGATCGAAGACCGGACGCTGCGCGCCTTCCTCTACGACACCTACACGGCGCGTCGCGGCGCCGCCGCCTCGACCGGCAACGCGAGTCGCGGCAGCTACCGTGGCCAGCCCTCGACATCACCCTCCAACCTGATCGTCGCCCCCGGCTCGCTCGACCTTGCGGGGCTGCTGCGCGAGACCGGAGAGGGCGTGCTGATCACCGACGTGGCCGGTCTGCACTCCGGCGTCAATCCGGTCTCCGGCGTCTTCTCGGTGGGCGCCTCGGGCAGGGCGATCCGCGGCGGCGAGCCGGCCGAGCCGCTGCGCGAGTTCACGATCGCCAGCGATCTGGTCTCGATGCTGAGCGCCGTGAGCGCCGTCGGCACCGACTCGCGCTGGGTGCCGTTCGGCGGCTCGGTGCGGACGCCTTCGCTCGCGATCACGGAGATGACGGTGGCCGGATCGTGAGTCCCATGCGCTTTTACGCCGTGCCCGCTGTTAGATTTGCCGCCGATTTCAACCACCATCCGACGGAGGAGCTTCGACGTGACAAAGGCTGAGTTTCTGGATCAACTGGCAGGCGACGAGCGGCTGGGCAGCAAGAAAGCCGCCAGCGACGCTGTCGACGCCGTGCTCGACGCAATCGCCGACACGCTGAGCAGCGGCGGCGAAGTCAGCTTCACCGGCTTCGGCAAGTTCCACGTGGCCGAGCGCGGTCCGCGCCAGGGCGTCAATCCGCGCACCGGCGAGCGGATCACGATCCCGGGCGGCAAAGTGCCGCGCTTCTCTGCCGGCTCGGCGCTCAAGGCCAAGGTCAAAGGCTAAAGCCCAATTTCGGGCGCGTCACAGCCTGGCTCTTCGTCGCCCGAAATTGGGTGAAGCCAGTTGTGAGCACGCCGTTTGCGGATCGGCTTGCGGCGCTCGTCGATGAGCGCCGCAGCCAGATCTGTCTCGGGCTCGACCCCGACCCGTCGAAGCTCGCCGGGGTCGAGCCCGATCCCACCGCTACCACGACCGCTGAGCGGGCGGCCTCGGCGGTGGCCGCGCACTGCCGCTCGCTGATTGAGAGCGCGGGCGGCTCCTGCGTTGCGGTGAAGCCGCAGCTCGCCTGCTTCGAGCGTCTCGGTGCTCCCGGTTGGGCAGCGCTGGCCGAGGTCTGCGCCGCGGCGGGGGAGGCGGGGCTGCTGGTCGTCGCCGACGGCAAGCGCGGCGACGTTCCGGTCACCGCCGCCGCCTACGGGCAGGCACTGGTCGGCGAGACGCCGACTCCCTGGGGACCGGTTGCGGGTCTGGGAGCCGATGCGTTCACGGTCAGTCCGCTGCTCGGCCGCGATGCGCTGGAGCCGCTCGTGGCAGCTGCGGAGGCGGCCGGCGCCGGCGTCTTCGCCCTGGTACGGACCAGCAACGACGGCGCCGCCGACGTGCAGGACCTGCCCGCCCCCGAGCTACCCCTGCACGAGAGCCTGGCCGGGATCGTCGAGGGCCTGGCCCCGCGCCTGCTCGGCTCGAGCGGCCTCAGCGGGGTGGGGGCGGTGGTCGGCGCCACGGCTCCCGAGCACATCGGTCGCCTGCGCTCATTGATGCCTCGCTCGATCTTTCTCGTCCCGGGGGTAGGGGCGCAGGGGGGCCGGCCGGAGCTGCTCGGTTCCGCTTTCGCCGCCGGGCGTGCCTCGGCGCTCGTCGCGGCCTCGCGGGGAATCGCCGCTGCATCCGATCCAGCCGCTGCCGCCGCGAGCCTGCGGGCGGCGGTTTGGGACGTTTCGACCGCCTAAAACCCCGCTGACCGTATATACGATCTGCGGCGCCCATTCGATCGCCCGTCACGTCCAATGAACAAGCGCTCCTCAGCCTCCGCCCGGGTCCTCGCCGCGACGGCGCTCGTCGTCAGCCTGATCGTCGTGCTGATCGCGATCGGCGGCGCCCTCGGCGGCGGCGATGGGTCGAGCGGCTCGCACCATCACAAGCACACCGGCGCAGCCAAGCAGCAGGCGAAGCCGAAGCGGGTTCCGGCCACCTACGAAGTGAAGAGCGGCGACACCCTGATCTCGATCGCCCACAGCACCGGCGTCCCGGTGGCCCGGATCGAAGAGCTCAATCCG
>CAZQET010000135.1:0-8422 GCA_964591825.1 uncultured Conexibacteraceae bacterium | reverse complement strand
CTACGGCACCGATCTCTCGAACGAAGTCGTCTATCTCGGAGAAAGGGGCCCTCACGGCGCCTTCAACGCAATCCCCACCTGCCGGAAGCTCCGCACGGCCGTGAACGCCGCCAACCTCGACTACCTGGTCACCGCCCCCTTCCTCAACTTCCTCCACACCAGCAAGCCGATCTTCTCCCCGGAGGCCACCTGGCTACACGGCGACCCAGCCGCGGTCCCAATCCGCCGCAGCGGCCCCGTAACCATCTGGCGCATCCAAGGCCGCCTCGACCCAACCGCCTGCGATTCGTCGAACGCGCCCCTCCACCGAGTCCCAAACACGCCGGATACCTAAGCTCGGTCGCAAGAGCGGCCTGTGCCGGCGGGTGGCACGGTAGGGGGAACCGCCCCTGAGGAAGCTTTAGCTACCGGAAGGGGTGGTGGGCCCCTGCCGTGACAGGACCCGCCGGCTCACGCG
This sequence comes from uncultured Conexibacteraceae bacterium, assembly GCA_964591825.1. GTDB lineage: Bacteria > Actinomycetota > Thermoleophilia > Solirubrobacterales > 70-9 > VRUE01. Next base: position 7,965 of record CAZQET010000135.1, on the reverse strand, counting down.
CTGGCGCGGCCGACTCTCAGTCGCCGTCGTCGCTCGACTCTGCGGCGGACTCGCCCGCCCGCCGAATCACGATCTGGTCCGCATCGATGCGAACTGTAACCGCCCGCTTGCCCGCCCAGTGCTCGGTGTACACCGGGTTGTCCTTGACCGAGGCGTCCAGCCAGAGGCCGTAGCCGTCGGTCTCGCCATGGTCGAAGGTCGCCTCCAGCTCTTTGCGCCGTCCGCGGCCCCCGCGCCGTCCGCGCCGCCGACGCCGTTTCGGCCGCTCAGCGCCCTCGTCGTCCTCGCGCTCCCTGTCCTCGTCGTCCCCGGCTTCGGCCGCCGGCTCCTCCGCCTCCTCTTCCTCCTCGGCTGTGGCGGCCTCGATCTCGGCCTCGATCTCGTCGCGGAGATCGACTTCGCCCGCGCCCGCATCCTCCTCGTCGGGAGTGAAGCCGTGCTGTTTGCGGAACTCGCGCAACTCGGAGGTGCTGACTTCGAGCTGATGGGCGATCCAGGCGTCGGTGCGGCCCTGCCGCACCCAGGCGCGGATCTGGTTCAGCTGTGGCTTGAGCGAGCGTCGTGCCATAGGCGGGGCGCGAGTCTATTCAACCGGGCCAGTCGGGCGCACGGTCACGCTAGGACATCAGGAAGGCCAGCGCCTCGAACATCGAGACCACCACGACCACGACGGTCACGGTCAGGCAAACGGCCAGCACGCTGAAGCGGACCTTGCCGGCCTGCTGGTCGCGGCTGATCCTGCGTGCCCGCGAGCGGTTGGCCGCGCGGCGGCGCAGCTGCTCACGCCGCCGGCGCTCGAGACTGGTCTCCTGCTCGAAGGCGACCTCGAACTGGGAGATGCTTTGACGCATTCGCATAGATCGGGCCCTCAAGGGGCCGCGGGGCACCGTAGCAAAGCCGCACGAACCCTTGCAGGGAGCAAAAGTGCCAAAGCGCACACACCGAACTGCATCAAATTCTTGGTCTGTTGGGACAAGAATTTGATGCAGTTCGGGGATCCGGGGCTTATCCGAGGCTTATGGGCGGCAGGCGCCCCAGAGGCCGCGGCCGGTTCGCGCCGCGTGCAGCTCCAGGCGCTTGAAGAGGGGCGCGTAGCGGTCGTTGGGTGGGATCGTCAGCGAGCGCGCCAGCCCGCGACGAACGAGGATCGCGTTGACGAAGCGGCGCCCGAGGTGGACGTAGGCGAGCAGGCGCCCGTAGACGTCCCGCCGCTCGACCCCGAAGACGAGGCGGACGTGGCGATGTTCGACCAGGCCGTGGTTGAAGTCCGAGGCGCGCGGGCCGAAGCACTGCACCGGCGTGTCGGGCTTGACCGTCTCCGGCGTGTCGACGCCGATGTAGCGGACGTCCTCGAGGCGGTCGCCGAGGCGTACTTCGATCGTGTCGCCGTCGACCGCGCGCAGCACGTAGGCATTCGCTTCTGCCGGTCCGGCGCCGACCGCGCCGCCCTCCCACGGCCGCAGGACCAGCAGCGCGACGGCGAGCAGCAGCACGAGGCTGCCCAGCTCGCCGCGACGCCAAATCTCATGTCCCACGCTCCACTAAGGCGCGGGACGAGAATCTTCTTCCCCCACCCCAGTGGTGCAACGCGTTTGTACGTGCAATGGGTGGAAAAAGCGTTGCACCCGGGGTTGGGTCAGGGGATGCGGCGGACCGAGGAGAGCAACGTCTCCTTGATCTGGGCGATTATCTCGAGCGCCTCGTTCCACTCGCGCTGCCAGACGTTGCGGCCGAAGATCACGCCGGAGCCCCCCGCTTCCATGATCTCGCGGGTGTGGCCCAGGACGGTTGCGTCGTCGACCTTGGAGCCGCCCGAGAGGACAACCAGAGAGCGACCCGCTGACTCGACGCACTGGCGGATCGCCTCGCCCTCGTCGACCTGCATCTCGTTGTAGGGGGCGGGAGCGTCCTTGTCGCCGTCAGGGTTGATCTTCGGCATGTTGAGCTTGACCACGTCGGCCCCCATCTCCATCGCCATCCGGGCGGCGTAGTCGATCGCGTAGAAGGAGTTCTGACCGCCCTTGGCGGCGACCGCTTCGCCGCGTGGATAGGACCAGACGATCAGCGGCATGCCGAAGCGGTCGCAGTCCTCGCGCACCGTGCGCAGTTGGGCCAGGTCCTCGTCCTGGCGCGGCGAGCCGACGTAGAGCGTGTAGCCGACCGCGTCGGCGCCGAGGCGCACCGCGTCCTCGACGCTGGCGTTGCAGGTTGAGAACGCCTTGTCGGAGGAGGGGATGTCGGTCTTGCCGTTGACCTTGAGGATCAGCGGCACCTGGCCGGCGTAGTCGGGGTAGTACTTGCTCGCCATCCCGATCTGGCAAGCGAGGGCCGAGTAACCTGCCTCGGCGGCGAGGCGGAACTGGTAGTCGGGGTCCTTGGAAGCCGGGTTGGGGAAGAAGTCGCGCGGCCCGTGCTCGATGCCCTGGTCGATAGGCAGCAGCATCAGAGTGCCGTTGCCCGGTCCGAACTCGAAGAGCAGGCGCCGCAGGCGGGCTCGTTTGCCGGGGGCCAGGGTGGCCAGCAGCGATTTCTGCTCGGTCAGGCTCTTCAACTCCACGCTCGATTCCTCCTCGGGTCCACAGAAAGACGGTCTCATCGCAGTATGTCATCGCGGCCTCCTCTCAAGCGGTGGCCGTCGGGCGGCTATCCTCGATTGACCATGAGCGAGACTGAGCTCAGCGTCATCTGCAAGAACTGCGGCTCGGAGGTCAGTCCCTACGTAACCGAGTGCCCTTATTGCGGTGCCCGCCTGCGCAAGCGCGCGCCAAAGCTCGAACGTCGCGGCGACCTGCTCGAGGCCAAGCCCCGGCGCCGCACGCGGCCACGCCTGCTGCCTCGCCTGCACTGGGCGCCGGCCCACCGTCCCTACGCGACGATCGTGGTGATCCTCGGCTCGGCCGCGCTGCTGCTGGTGCAAAAGGCGACCGGTGACCCGCTGGCCACCTTCGGCGGGATCGTCGTCCCGCTCGACGACCAGTGGTGGCGGCTGCTCACCGCTCCCTTTGCCTACCTCGACGTCGGCTACCTCTTCGTCATCGCCGTCGGCCTGGCGATCTTCGCCACCGGCGTCGAGCGCCGCCTGGGCACTGCGGCCACCGCGATCCTGCTGTTTGCCTGCGGGTCGCTCGGCATGCTGGTCGCGACCGGGATCGCCAACGCTCAGGGCAACGTGGAGGTGATCGCCGGCGGCAACGGCATGGCGCTGGGCGCGGTCGCCGCCTGGTTCGCGATCCGCCGCCACGAGGCCCACCACGCGGTCGACGACGACTACGACGCGATCGGGGTCCTGGTCGCCGCTGCGGTGCTGCTCGCGCTGCCGATCTTCGAGTCGAGCGCCGATCCCTTTGCCGGTCTGGTCGGCGCGGCGGTTGGCGGGCTCGCCGGGCTCGCCGCAGCGACCCTGAGGGATTCTCACTGAGCCTTCAGGGCGGCTAGGCTCCTCAGCCGTGCCCTCGGACGAGCAACTCGAGGCCGCGATCGAGCGGCTTGTCGACGCCGAGCGCTTCGCCGAGGCGGAGCAGGTGGTCGCCCGGGCTGCGCCGCAGCTACAGAGGGTGCTCGCTGCCGCGCTCGCCGAGGGCGGCTGGTTTGGCGAGTCGCACGAGGCGGAGGCGCTGAAGGCGGCGACGGCGCCCGATCCCGAGGAGCGGATCGCCGCCGTCCGCTCGCTGCTCGCCGAGGAGGCGCGGATGGGGATGATGGTTGGAGTCGCCGTCGGTTGGGCACTCCATGGAGAGTTGAACGACACCGATACCGGAGAAAGAGAGAGCTGAGATGGAGATCAAGTACCACGGCCACTCGTGCTTCGAGCTGAGCGACGGCGACACCAGGGTCCTGGTCGACCCCTTCCTCAAGCCCAATAACCCGGCGGCGGTGGCCAGCGCCGAGGACGTCTCGCCGACGCATGTAGTCATCTCCCACGGCCATGCCGACCACATGGCCGACGCGGTCGGGGTCGCCAAGGCCAACGGCGCTGAGTGCGTGGCGATCGTCGAGATCGCCAAGTGGCTCGAAGAGCAGGGGGTGGAGAACGTCCACGACCCGAATCTCGGCGGCACCGTGAGCTTCGAGTGGGGCTGGGTCAAGCTCGTGCCCGCCTGGCATACGAGCACGTTGCCGGGGTCCGCCGAGTCCCCTTTCAGCCCGACCTCCGGCGCCGCCGTCGGCACCGCTGCCGGGCTGCTCATCAGCCTCGGCGGTCTGACCGTCTACCACGCCGGCGACACCTGTCTGTTCAGCGACATGAGGCTGATCGCCGAGCGCAACCCGGTCGACGTGGCGCTGTTGCCAATCGGCGGCCACTACACGATGGATCGCCACGACGCCGCGGTTGCGGCGGGCCTCATCGGTGCCGACGCCGTGATCCCGATGCACTTCAACACGTTCCCCGCGGTCGAGACCGACGCGGGCGCCTTCAAGAGCGATGTCGAGGGAGCCACCTCCTCGACCGTGGTCGTGCTCGAGCCCGGGCAGTCGCATACGCCTGGCTGATCAGCCAGGCGCTGCTACTCTCGCCCGATGGGGACCACGGAGACCTCCGGGACCGAGTCGAGGACCAGCCGGGCCGACTTCCAAGCGACGGCCGATCCGGCACTGATCGAGGAGGCCGATCGCACCGCCGAGGTCAAGCTGCTCAGCTACGAGGAGCTCTACCTGCTCTGGGAGCGCCAGCAGTGGCAGACGCAGGAGCTTGACTTCAGCCGCGACCGCGAGGACTGGAACGAGCGCTTCGACGACGAAGAGCGCTTCCAGCGAATGCACGGGCTCTCCTCGTTCTTCATCGGCGAGCAGAAGGTCGCCGAGGAGCTGGGGCCGATCATGCGAGCGGCGCCGACCGAGGAGCAGCGGATCTTCCTCTGCACCCAGATCGCCGACGAGGCCCGCCACGTCCGCTTCTTCGAGCGCTTCTACCGGGAGGTCGGCGTGCTCGAGTCCGACCATCTGGCGGAGATGCTCGCGCAGACCTCCGAGCACCTCAACGAGAGCTTCGGCCGCCTCTTCGACGGGATGCTGAGGGAGCGAACCGACCGGCTCTCGACTGAGCCCGAGGACACCGAGGCCCTGGTCGAGGCGGTGACGCTCTACCACATGGTGATCGAGGGGATGCTCGCTCTCACCGGGCAGCACTTCATCATGAACTACAACGAACGCGAGGGGACGCTGCCAGGCTTCGTCGCGGGCTTCCAGAACGTCGCCCGCGACGAGCACCGCCACGTCGCCTTCGGCTCGGTCTTCCTGCGCGAGAAGGCGCACGAGGGCGATCGCTACAAGCAGGCGATCAAGCGCATGCTCGAGGAGGCGCTGCCGGTCGCCGACGGAGTGCTCTCACCGCCTTGGGCGCCCGACGACGAGGAGTACGAGGTGTTCGGCTACTCGCTTGCCGACACGCGCAAGTTCGCCGGCACCTGCCTGATGCGCCGCCTCAAGGTGATTGGCCTGCAGTAGGGCTGGGGGTCAGCCTTCGCTGCTGTCGGAGGCGACTTCGGAGCCGCCTGCCGGTTCGGGCGCGCTTTCTTCTGCCGGCGGGGGTGGCGGGCTTTCGGCTGCGGGCGGGGCGGGGCTCGATTCTGCGGGGGGCGTTGTGGCCGGGGCCCCGGAGCCGCTGCCGCCAACGGTGACGACGACGGTGCCGCCGCCTGAGGGCGCCCCGGCGCCGTTCGAGGGGGTGGCCCCGCCGAGGTTCGCCGCCGCCTGTGGGTCGCCTTCGCCGGCTTCACTGCCGCCGGTGGCCGAGGAACCGCCCGCTTCTCCAGCACTCGGGTCGGTCGCGATTTCTTTCGGAGCTTGTTCGGCCGACGGAGCCGGCTCGCTCGTCTGCGGAGTCGTGCTCGCTACGGGAGTTGGGGCGGGCAGCTCTGCCTTTTGAGGTGTCACGACGGCGTGGCGGGCCTGGGCAACTGCCAGGGGCGGCACTTCTCGCACATGGGTGCGGGAGATCGCGGCGGGTGGGCTGATCGGCGTCGGTTCGGCCTGCTGCTTGACCTCGACGGCGCCGGCGGTGATCACCGCGGCGGTAACAACGCCCGCGACCGCCTTGGTACCGATCGCGCCGCCCACGGCGCCTATGCCGCCGGCGGCGCCACTGGAGCTGATCGCGGCCCCCACGCTTCCAACTGCGCCCGCGCTTCCGACCGCGCCGGCCCCGGTGGCGCCAGCGCCTGCGGCGCTGCCGGCGCTCGAGCCTCCCAGGCCGAGCTTGGAGGCGATGAAGCCCTTGAGGGCGACCAGCGGGCCGACCGGCATGAGTGCGGCCAGCACCTTGTCGTTGGAGCGAAGCTGCGAGCGGAAGTCGCTGCACTCCTCGCACTCGCGGACGTGGCGGCGTACCGGACCCGAGAGCTTGCGCAGCCCCTCGGAGGCCTCCGCGAGGTCGATGCGAACCTCGCCGCAGGTCAGCTGGCGCGCCTGGCTCGCCTCGGCCAGCGAGATCCGCGCCCGCACCAGCAGCGACTTGACCGAGGGCACGCTGGTCTCCATCGCCTGGGCGATCTCCTCGTAGGACATCGCGTCCATCTCGCGCAGCAGCAGCGCGGTGCGCTGGGTCTCGGGCAGCTTGCCGACGTCAGTCAGCAGCTGGCGGAACTCCTCGCGATTGTGAACCTTCTCCGCGGTCGAAGCGGCCTCGACAACCGGCACCATGTCCATCGATTCCTGGGCATCGGCGGTCGGTTTGCGCAGATGGTTGAGGCAGCGGTTGCGGGCAATCCGGTAGAGCCACGGCCGCAGGTTGATCTCGCGCTCGTCGGCGAGCATCGCTTTGTAGGAGTTGACGAAGACCTCCTGGAGGACGTCTTCGGCGTCCTCGGTGGAGCCGAGCATCTGGCGGCAGAAGCCCAGCAGGCGACCCTGGTAGCGGTCGACGATCGCCTCGAAGGCGCCGGGATTGCCGGCGCGGGCCATGGCGATCAGCTTTTCGTCGCCCTGAAGCTTGAGAAGCGGGGAACGCCGCGCGAGAAGACCGCGGCGACTGGCGTGTGTAAGGGCTGAAGCCTCCAAGCGAATCCTCTCGGTAGAACCAGGAAGGCGGCTTTTCCTCTACTCGCAAAGACACCGTAGCAGCGGCGTAGTTGCGGTACCTCGCCAGTTTTTAGTGCGGATTTAGAAACCCAAACGCGCGGGTTTGGCGGGATTCGGCGCGAAGTTGGCGGAGAATGCCCGGGGCGGGATTCGAACCCGCAAGCCCCCCAGTGGGGCAGCGCCTTTTAAGGACGCCGCTTTTGCCAATTTCGCCACCCGGGCAGAGCGATCGTAACCGCGATCTGTCTATAGGCTCAAACAATGGAGCACGGCGGGAGGATCGTCGCGAAGGCGCTCAAATCGAGGGGCGTTTCGCATCTCTTCACGCTCTCGGGGGGACACCTGTTCTCCATATACGACGGCTGCCGGGCCGAGGGGATCGAGATCGTCGACGTGCGCCATGAGCAGTCGGCGACCTTCGCGGCCGAGGGTTTCGCCAAGGCGACGCGCGAGATCGGCGTCGCGGCATTGACCGCCGGGCCGGGGGTGACCAACGGCATCAGTGCGATCGCCGGCGCCCAGGCCAACTGCTCGCCGATCTGCGTGCTCGGCGGTCGGGCCCCTGAGCTGCGCTGGGGCTCGGGCTCGCTGCAGGAGATCGACCACCTGCCCTTCGTCTCGCCACTGGTCAAGTCGGCGGAGACGGTGAAGGAGCCCGGGGCGATCGCGGCGCGGACCGCTGCGGCTCTGGACCTGGCCGCCGAGGCGCCCGGTGGACCGACCTTCGTCGACTATCCGCTCGACGTCGTCTTCACCGAGGCAGCGGTCGACATTCCGCCCACTCAGGCGCGCGAGGCGCAGCCGGCGGAGGGCGTCGAGGAGGCCGCGGCGCTGCTGGCGGCGGCCGAGCGCCCGGCGATCATGGCCGGCAGCGGTCTCTACTGGGCCAGGGGGGAGGGCGAGCTGCGGGCGCTGGCCGAGGCGCTTGGCATCCCGGTCTTCCTCAAC
>CAZQET010000134.1:0-1903 GCA_964591825.1 uncultured Conexibacteraceae bacterium | reverse complement strand
CACCGACCCGGCGGGCAACCAGGGCGCAGCGGCGACCCGATCCTTCACCGTTGACACCGCCGCACCGCCGGCCCCCGAGCTCAGCTCCACCCAGCCGCCCTCGCCGGCCAACAACAACTCGCCCAAGGTGGTGGGGACGGCGGTCAGCGGAACCACGGTTCGCATCTACGCCGACGCAGACTGCAGTGGCGCCCCGGTCGCGACCGGTGACGACGCCGAGCTTGCGACGGGAATCGCGGTGAGCGTGGCCGACAACTCCACGACTGAATTCACCGCGACCGCCACCGTCTCGGCCGGCAACGTGTCGCCCTGCTCGGAACCGCTCACCTACGTCGAGGACTCGATTGCGCCGGAGACCCAGATCGACTCGACGCCCGCCAGCCAGACGACCGACACGAGCGCCGCGTTCGCCTTCTCGGGCAGCGATGGGGAAGGGACCGGCCTGGCGGCTTTCGAGTGCCGACTCGATTCCGATCAGGACACGAGCTGGAGCCCCTGCGACTCGCCACAGGACTACCTCGGCCTCACCGATGCCGTCCACACCTTCCAGGTGCGTGCAATCGACCGGGCCGGCAACGTCGACAGCACCCCGGCCTCCTACAGCTGGAACGTGACCACAGGCGCGAATGGCGGTGGAGGGAACAACCCGGTGGATCTGCAGACGCCCGTGCGTCTGCTGCGGATTCGCTACGACGTGCGTCGTGGCACCGCGACCCTCGTCTTCGCGGTACCAGGCCCCGGGATCCTCTCCGCCAGCGCACCGACTCAGCAAGCCCGCGAAAACCTTCGCGGCAGTTCAGCCAAGCTCCAGCAGGAAATTCGCCGCCAGCGGTCCCACCAGATCAAGCCCGCCAGCGTGACCGCCACAGAAGCCGGCGAGGTCGAGCTCACGGTTAAGCTCGCCCCCGCCGGTCGCCGGCTCCTACTCGAAAAGCAACGCTTGAAAGTGCGGCTGCGGATCAGCTACTCCTCGAAGGGGCAGGCCACGGTCAGCCGGATGTTGGCGATCACGCTGAAGCAGCGGAGCGCCAGCCAGCCCACCCAGGCTCGCCCCCGCCGCGAGGGCTAACCGCTCATCCGCCCCCTACGGTTCGGGAATCGTCGCGAGGTTGTCGTCCCAGACGTTCCCTGACCAGGTCGTCGGGCCCGAGAAGTAGGCGCCGACGCCGTAGCTGCCGCCGTATGGGTAGAGCCCGTTGCCGTCGGAGCCGCCTTTGCAGTACCAGTGGCCGTTTTCTTTGGTTTCCGCTGAACCCAGGCAACGGGCGATGTGGTTGTTCGTAATCGTCGTCTGCGCTCCCAGGGGGTTCGTGCCGTTCGCCTGCGGATAGAAGACGTAACCGCTGCCCGCCAGCAGGCTGTTCTTGACCGTGTACTTGTTCCCACCCCCACAGATCGTGTCGCCGAAGACCGTGGCGGTCTGGTTGACGGCGTTGATCAGGGTCGAGTGTTCGACTGAGACCGCTTCTGAGCAGACGTAGATGTCCTCGGCATGAGCGCCGGAGTAGATCGAGGAGACGACCAGGTAGGAGTCCTTGACGCTCGCCGATCCCTGCACGCACTCATTGCAGTTGTAGAAGTAGTCGCCTTCCAGGGTGACGCCTTCAAAGCCGCGCACGGCAGCCTCGATCGTGCTCGACCCGCTTCCCGGACCACCCGCGGTGACGTCGCGAATCACGTTGCCCGAGCCGTTGTTTGAGATCGCCTGGGTTCCGCTGCCCGTTGCGGTGGAGATGACCTTGACGTTTTCGATCGTCACGTTGTCGGCGTTGATCGTGATCTTGCCGCTGACTTCCTTGTCTTTGACCACCGCCCCGTTGGTCGAGACCGTGATCGAGCCCGAGGGCGTCAGGGTCCCCGAGGCGCCGGTGTTGGTCTGGTCGGGGTAGCCGCAGGTGTGGGG
>CAZQET010000133.1:0-3284 GCA_964591825.1 uncultured Conexibacteraceae bacterium | reverse complement strand
AGCCCGTCCTCTTCGGCCAGATCTATGCCTCCCATCCCTTTGCCACCTCCTTCGTCATCCCCTTCGCGGTAAGGAAGCTGAAGGGGGGGAGATTCGGGACGTTGCTCTCCGCCACGCTTCCCGCCGCGCTTCGCAACTGGGGCAATCTCACCGGGCTGCAGATGACGCTCTCCAGGCGCTATGCCTATGAAGGCAAGCGCCACTCCTACGTCTCGGCAGGCTGCCCGGCTCCGAAAGGATTCGGGGCGGCGGTCTTCCCCCTGGCGCGGAGCACCTTTGCCTTCGAGGGCGGGGTGAGCATCAGCTCGACCCTGACCGATCAGTGCAGGGTGCGGTGAGGGGGCGGAGCGATTCCCGAGTGCACAGAGCCTTAGAAAAACCACGTGCGTATCTTGACAAACGCGAACTGACGTGTTTGTATTTCGACTTGGATTCGCTTGAGAACTGAGTCGGTATGGGTACAGAGCAAGAGACCAACGGTTCGAGTCGGCGCTCGCGGGGATCGCGGCGGCGACCCGACGTCCCGCCGCCGAAGGTGGAGAAGATTCGCCCCCGTTCGAAGCTCTCGCGAGCCGAGGTCGTCGCCAATCAGCGGGCTCGCATCTTCGACGGCTTCGCCACCGCCCTCACCTACCACGGCTATGAGGACACCAAGGTCACCGACATCATCGAACTCGCTGGCGTCTCGCGGGCGACGTTCTACGAGCGCTTCGAGAGCAAGGAGCTCTGCTTTGCCGCGGCCTACGCGGACGGGGTCGAGCGGCTCTCGGTCGCCGTCGAGGAGGCGGTCACGAGCGAGCGAGGCTGGGCAAACCAGCTCTCTGCCGGCCTTGCCACAGGCCTCGAATTCCTCGCCGCCAACCCTTCGCTCGCTCACCTGCTGCTGGTCGAGTCGCTGGCGGCTGCCCGTCCGGCCCGGCTCGAGCACGAGCGCTCGCTCGAGCGCCTGGCCGAGGTCCTGTGTGCATCGGGCGCCGGTGGGGGAGAGGTCTCCGAGGAGACCGCCCGGATGCTCGCCGGCGGCCTCGCCTCCCATCTCTCCGGCCGCATCCTCGCCGGCGAAGCCGAGCGGCTGCCCGCGCTGCACGATTCGCTGCTCCAGTACCTGCTCGCCCCGTCGCTGGCCGCTCTGCACACCGCGGATGAGCGACGAGCCGCCGCGCTTTGACCCGGCCGGCTTCGCCGAGCTGCCGGACAAGCTGGCCCTCGGGCAGCTGCCTCCCGGCCGCCACGGCCTGCCGCGCTCCTTCGTGGCCCGCAATCAGCGGCTGCGCATCGTCGCCGGCCTGCTGCGGGTGCTGCCGCGCTATGGCTATGCCGAGACGACGATCGAGCACATCATCCGCGAGGCTCGCGTCTCCCGTGCCGCTTTCTACGGCCAATTTGCCGGTAAGGAAGAGTGCTTCCTGGAGGCTTACGACCTGGGCAGCCGCTGGCTCTGCGACGGCGTGGAGGCGGCGGCCGGCGAGGAGCCCTGGCCGTCTCGGGTGCGCGTCGGGGTAGGCGAGGCTCTGCGGATGCTTGCCGCCAACCCGGCGCTGGCCCACCTGATCGCGATCGAGGCCCTACAGGCTGGAGCCGCCGCCCGTCAGCGCCAGCAGGCGAGCCTCGTCCGGCTCGCCGAGATCCTCAGGCTTGGTCGGCCAGAGCAACCCGAGCTGCCGGGGGACCTGGAGCAGCTGCTGCTCGGCGGCGCCCTCTCCGTGGTCTCCCGCCACGTCGAACAGAACCGGATCGAGCAGCTGCCCGAGATCGAAGCGGCCCTGGTCGAGTGCCTCCTGCTTCCCTATCTTGGACCGGGCGAAAGCAAGCGAATCGCCGCTTAGCAAGCTCGCTATACTTTTTGAAGTAAAAGCCGATCCGGATTTAGGAGATTGTCAGTGGCGAACGGTGCGGAGACCCAGGTGAAGGCCCCAGTCGAGGAGATCGAGCCGTTCGAGGCGGCGCAGGAGATCGAGGGCGGCGACGTCGTCCTGGTCGACACGCGCGAGCCGCACGAGTACCAGGAGGCTCACCTCGACGGTGGCAAGCTGGTTCCGCCTGGCCTGCTCGGCGAGGAGATCGCTGGCGCCGCGCCCGACAAGTCCGCCCGCACGATTCTCTACTGCCGCAGCGGCAACCGCTCCTACAAGGCGGCCGAGCAGCTGGAAGCGCTCGGCTACACGGACGTCGCCTCGATGGCGGGCGGCATCCTCGCCTGGCAGGAGCAGGGGCTGCCGGTCGTCTCGGCCAGCGGCATGACGCCCGAGCAGCGCGACCGCTACTCGCGCCACACGCTGTTGCCTGAGGTTGGCGTCGACGGTCAGCTGAAGATGTTGAACGCGAAGGTGCTGCTGCTCGGCGCCGGCGGCCTCGGCGCGCCCACGGCGCTTTACCTGGCCGCCGCCGGCATCGGCACGATCGGCCTCGTCGACGATGACGTCGTCGACGCCTCCAACCTGCAGCGCCAGGTGATTCACAACACCGAGCGGATCGGGATGGCGAAGACCACGTCGGCCCGCCTCTTCATCGAAGGGCTGAACCCGGACGTCAAGGTCGTCGAGCACAACGGTCGGCTCGACGCGAGCAACATCCTCGACGTGCTCGAGGACTACGACATCATCGTCGACGGCGCCGACAACTTCCCCACCCGCTACCTGCTGAACGACGCCTCGGTACGGTTGCGCAAGCCGGTCGTCTCCGCCTCGATCCTCGGCTTCGACGGTCAGATCTCGACCTTTGCCCCCTTCGAGGGCCCCTGCTACCGCTGTCTCTATCCGACCCCGCCGCCGGCCGAGCTGGCGCCAAGTTGCTCGGCCAACGGCGTGCTCGGGGTGATGGCCGGGACGATGGGGACCCTGCAGGCCAACGAGGTGATCAAGCTGGTGATCGGCAAGGGCGAGCCGCTGATCGGTCGCCTGCTGCTCTATGAGGCGCTCGGCACACGCTTCACCGAGCTCAAGGTCCGCCGCGACCCCGATTGCCCGATCTGCGGCGAGCAGGCCGAGCAGATCCCAGAGTCGGAGATGGGGAAGTTCCCCGACTACGACGCCTTCTGCGCCGGCGCCGGCGGCGACCGCTAGGCCTAGGTAGGATGCCGCCCTCATGGCGACCGTCCGCATACCTCCCGTCCTGCGTCCGCAGACGGGCGGCCAGCCCGAAGTCGAGGCCGGCGGCTCCGACGTGGGCGAGGTGCTGCGCGCGCTTGCCGCCGCCCATCCGGGCACCGAGGAGCAGCTCTTCGGCGAGGACGGCGAGCTCAACCGCTACGTCAACGTCTACCTAAACGACGAAGACGTTCGCGT
>CAZQET010000132.1:0-4460 GCA_964591825.1 uncultured Conexibacteraceae bacterium | reverse complement strand
GGCTTCGCGCCGAGCGCCTGGGACAAGGTTCTGCTGCGCGGCCAGCGGGCCGGGTTCAAGGTCGAGGAACTGCGCGCGGTAGGGCTGGTGCAGCGGGGGCGGGGGGGCGGCGAGTACGACCGCTTCCGCTCACGGATCATGTTCCCGATTCGCGACCGGCGCGGCCGCACGCTCGGCTTCGGCGGCAGGGCGATGCGCTCCGACCAGGGGGCGAAGTACGTCAACACAGCGGAGACCGACTTCTTCCACAAGAGCAAGATGCTCTACGGGATCGACCTGGCGAAGGCGGAGATCGCGAAGACCGCTCGTGCCGTCGTGGTCGAGGGCTACACCGACGTGCTCGCCCTGCACCAGGCCGGGATCGGCGAGGCGGTTGGAGTGATGGGCACGGCGATCACCGACGAGCAGGTGGCGGCGCTCTCGGGGATGGTCGAGGAGGTGGTGCTGGCACTCGACGCCGACGCTGCCGGGCAGGAGGCGATGCTGCGAGCCCAGCGGGTCGCGGCCGGGCGCAAGATGCGACTGCGAGTGGCGGCGATGCCGGCGGGCGAGGACCCGGCCGAGATGATGGTTGCGGAGGGAGGGGCGGAGCGCTTCCGGACACTGCTCGACGAGGCTGTCGAGCTGACCGCCTTCCAGGTGGACATGGTGCTCGGCCGCACCGACGTCTCCTCGCCTGCCGAGCGCGATCGGGCGTTGGCTGAGGTGGCGCCGATCCTAGCCGGGCTGGGTGAGAGCGCCAGCCGCGACGACCTGGTGCGGCGGGTGGCCGAGCGGTTGGACCTGGAGCCCTCGATGGTGATGGGTCGCGTGGTGGCCTCGACGCCGACCAGCGGCGGTCCGCCAGGAGGGCCCATCGGCGAGGAAGGCGGCCCTGCCGTCGCGGCGCCCTCCCGCAGCGCCAAGCTGACCTCGCGCGAGCGCCGCGAGCGCGCCCTGCTGGCGATGTGCATCGCCCTGCCGGATGAGGGCCGCGAGTACCTGGCGCGGCTGACAGACGCTCACCTCTCGCGACTCGGCGTCCGCGCCGCCGCCTGGCTGCGCGAGCACCCCGCCGATCCCGCCTCCGACCTGCCCCGCGAAGACGCCGAGCTCGCCGGCCTGATCGCCGAACTCGTGATCACCGCCCACGACGAGCCCGCCTCTCCCGAAGCGATGGAGCTCAACTACCTGCTCCTCGAGCAGCGCCGCCTCGAGTCCGAGATTGCCGCCGCCGCCGAGCGCGACGACTACGAGCAGCGCGCCGCCCTAAGCCGCGAGCGCGCCGCCCTGGTCGAACGCATCGCCCACGCGGAGCGGGTCGGCGGGTAATCGAAGACACCCCAGGAGCGAACATGTGTTCGCTTTTCCGTCCGGCACAAACAGCATGTTCAGGCGGGAGGACTTGGAGCCGCTGGTGATGGAGGGCTTGACAATCGAGAAAGATCGCGCAGCGGCTCGGAGTGAGCGACTCGACCGCGAAGAAGTGGTTGAAGCGCCATGGATTGAGGACGCGTGGCGCGGAACGTCGGCAGGTCCTGACGGACTTGCGCCGCGAAGGCAAACGCGAAGTGGAGCTTGTCTGCAAGAAACATGGTCTCACCAGACATATCTCGGTCGTTTCCGAGCGGCGACTCCGTTGCACCAGATGCAACGTGGAAGCCGTCGAACGGCGGCGTTGGAAGGTCAAGGAGATGCTGATCGCCGAGGCGGGCGGCGCATGTGCAGTCTGCGGGTACTCGCGCCACCCCGCGGCTCTTCAGTTTCACCACCTCGATCCGACGACCAAGTCCTTCGGCCTTGGCGTACGTGGAATTACCCGATCCTTGGAGAAGCTTCGCGCTGAGGCCAGCAAGTGCGTGCTGCTCTGCGCGAACTGTCACGCCGAGGTGGAGGTTGGCGCGGTCGAGCTACCGGTAAAGTCTTCGGCGTCGGTGCCGTCCGGATTACCTAGACCGGATTAGCTCGACGCATTGATCCGGGGTGGCCGACTGGTAAGGCAGCGCCCTGTTAAGGCGTCCAATGTGGGTTCGAGTCCCACCCCCGGAGCTCTCAGGCCGGCGCACGGGTTCGCGCCAGCTCTTCGAGCAGGTCGGCGGCGCGCTCGGCGCCGTCGTTGCGCTCGGCCCAGGTGGCTAGCTCGCCGGCGCGTGCGGTGAAGGCGGGATCGCCGAGCAGGCGGCGTGCGGCCCAGCGCAGTGGCGCAGGGCGGCAGAGGCGCCAGGGAAGGGAGAGGCCGCAGCCGGCCCAGGCGACGCGCATCGCGGTCTCACTCATGTCACCGGTGATCGGGCAGACGAGGACCGGGGTGCCCGCGGAGAGGGCGCGGGCGACGGTGCCGTGGCCTCCGTGGGAGACGACCAGCGAGGCCGCGGGCATCAGTTGGCCGTAGCTGAGCCAGTCGACGAGGACGGCGTTTGCGGGGACATCGATCGGTTGCTGCGGCACGACCCGGTTGGTCGTCGCCACCACCCGCACGGGCTCGTCGGCGAAGGCCGCGAGCGCCGTCCGCACCAGATGGTTGTCGGAGTCGTGCGCGGTGCTCGGCGCAACCAGCACCAGTGGCTCGTCGCCCGGTGGCGGATCGATCTCGGGATAGGGCAGCTCGAAGCTGAGCGGGCCCGTCACCTCGACCGCGTCCGGCCATTGGCGCGGGTACTCGAGCTGGGGGAAGGTCGCGACCAGCGCCAGCTCGGTGCTGATCCCGCCGTGGAAGCGGTCGATCGGGGCGAGGCCCAGCCGCTCGCGCTGGCGGTTGAGGTCGCGCCTACCCTGCTCGAGGCCGATGTTCAGCGCTCGCTGACCGGCGCGCCATGCCGTCCGCCCAAGCGCCGTGCGCGGCGGCCGCAGACCGACCGCGAAGAAGGGCAGGCCCGGCTCGACCACGGGGTAGATGTGCGGGATCAGCGTCGCCAGCGGCACGCCGGCTCTCTCCGCCGCCAGCGATGGCGCCAGGGTGAGGATGTCGCTGACGACGGCGTGAGGTCGCATCTCCTCCAGCAGCGGCAGCAGCGCTCGCGCTGCCTCCGCTGCGTGGGCGCCGTCAGCGGAGTCGGGGTCGGGCGGCGGGAACATCCGGTATTCCTCGGCCGCGGCGAAGCCCAGCCCGGCGCCCTCGACCGCCGCTCGCCGCTCCTCCCAGGTCTCGATCGTCACCTCGTGGCCGCGTCCGCGCAGCGCCCGTCCCAGCGCAATCGCCGGGAAGACGTGCCCGGCGTCCCCGAATGCCGCTATTAGAAAGCGCATGTTGACGAGGCTCTACCGTTGCCAGACAAGGACGCAGGGAGCCGGAGTAGCAGCGCTACTTCGGCGACTGAGGACGCAGTATGGCGACGGTAGAGGCCGTCAAGGGGTGTCGAGGCCCTCGCCGGGTCGGGTGAAGACAATCTCCGGCACGTGGCAGTTGCGTGAGGTGCGCAGCAGGAAGCGGACCGCCTCGCCGAGGTCCTCGGGTCGGATCATCTCCTCCGGCGGGATCTGCCCCTGGACGAACTTCGTCATCGGCGTCTCGACGAAGCCGGGCGCCAAGGCGGTGCACTGGATGCCGGCGCTGCCGACCTCGCGGTGGGTCGACTGGGTGAAGTTGATCACCGCCGCCTTGGTCGCGGCGTAGATCGAGAGCCAGGCCTGGCCGCCCTTACCGGCGATCGAGGCGGTGTTGACGATCAGCGCCTTGCCGTGCTCAGCAGCGGCCTGCTTCAGCATCGGCAGGCCCTCGCGGGTGCCGATGACCAGCGCCCGCAGGTTGACGCCAAGCTGCATGTCGAGGTGCTTGGTCTGGATCTCCTCCATTGGGGCCCCGATCCCAACGCCGGCGTTGTTGACGAGAACGTCGAGGCGGCCATGGGCCTCGCGGTGCTTGGCGAAGACGCCGACTACATCCTCCTCGTCGGTCATGTTGGCGGCGACGCTCTGCAGCTCGAGGCCGTCGGCGCGCAGGCCCGCGGCGGCTTCCTCAAGCTTCTCCGGGCGCCGTGCCGAGATCGTCAGCGCGTAGCCGTCCTCACCGAGCGCGTGGGCGATCGCCAGCCCGATTCCGCTCGACGCCCCGGTTATCAGTGCCGCTCTCTCCGCCAAGACCTCTCCTTCCGCTTGCCCGTATCGGCCCCGCGGACCCTACCTCGCCCCGCAAGGGTGCGTCCGATCGCACGGCGACCGGCCGCTTGCCGTGAATAACATGCGGCGATGCCCTCTCGCCGAGCAGCCCTCGCCCTTGCCTGCCTGCCTGCGCTCGGGGCCATGCTGCTCGCCGGTTGCGGCAGCGGCTCGGACGGCGCCACCGGCTCCTCCTCAGCGAGCGTGGAAAGCCGCCCCGCGCCTTCCAAGAGCGACTTCCCGAGCGCCAAGGGCAAGACCCTCGAAGAAGTGCTGAACGCGGCGGACGGCCCCTCGAAACTGGTCCTCTCCCCGGCGGCGCTGGTCTTCAACAAGGGCGCCAACCGCTACCCCTTCGGCGTCTTCGAGCGCGACCGCACGCAGGT
>CAZQET010000131.1:0-2782 GCA_964591825.1 uncultured Conexibacteraceae bacterium | reverse complement strand
CCCATCGCTAGCGTTGTTTCTTCTTCCCGCGCCGGCGACCGCGCACGATGTAGCGGTCCGACTGCTTGCCCTTCTTGCGCGTGCGGTATCCCAGCGTCGGGACGCCCCACGGAGTGACCGGATGGCGCCCGGCCGTCGTGGAGCCCTCGCCACCACCGTGCGGGTGGTCGACCGGGTTCATCGCGACGCCGCGGGTGTGCGGGCGCTTGCCCTTATGGCGGCTGCGACCGGCCTTGCCGACCTTGAGGTTCTGGTGCTCGGCGTTGGAGAGGACGCCGACAGTGGCGCGGCACTCCGCTCGCACCAGCCGCATCTCCGAGGAGGGCAGGCGCAGCGTCACCATCTCGCCCTCCTTCGCCACCAGCTGAATCGAGGTGCCCGCCGAGCGGCCGAGCTTGCCACCTTGACCGGGTGTGAGCTCGACGTTGTGGACGATCGTGCCGGTCGGCATCTCGCCGAGCGCCAGCGCGTTGCCGGGTTTGATGTCGGCGCCGGAGCCGGACTGGACGAGGTCGCCGACCGCGATCTGACTCGGGGCGAGGATGTAGCTCTTGGCGCCGTCCGCGTAGTGGAGCAGGGCGATGTAGCAGCTGCGGTTGGGGTCGTACTCGACGCTCGCCACCCTGGCCGGCACCCCATCCTTGAGCCGCTTGAAGTCGATCTGCCGGTAGCGCCGCTTCGCGCCCCCACCACGGTGACGGGCGGTGACCCGTCCGTTGGCATTGCGACCGCCCGACTTGCGCAGGCCCTCGGTGAGCTTGCGTTCGGGCTGCGACGCCGTCAGCTGCTCGCGCAGCGGATACGTCGCGAAGCGGCGTCCCGGGCTCGTGGGTTTTGTCTTTCGGTTCGGCATCCCTCGTTCCCTAGGCAGTCTCTGCACCCTCGAACAGCTCGATCCGCTCGCCGGGAGCAAGCTGGACGATGGCCTTCTTCCATCCCCGCGTCCTGCCCAGGCGCAGGCCGCGGCGCTTGGGCTTGGGCCGCACCTTGGCGGTGCGCACCGCGGCGACCTTGACGTCGAAGATCTCTTCAACCGCGTGCGCGATCTGGGTCTTGTGCGCGCGGTCGTCGACGCGGAAGGTGTACTTGCCCTCGCCGATCAGCGCGTAGCTCTTCTCGGATACGACCGGGCGGATGATCGTCGTGCGTGCATCCATCAGACGAGTCTCTCCTGCAGCTTCTCGATCGCTTTCTGGGAGACGACCAACGAGGCGGCGCCGATCACGTCGGCGACGCCGACGGCGCTCACCTCGGCCACCTCGACTCGCTCGATGTTGCGAAAGCTCTTCGCGGCGCCACCCTCCTCGGGGGCCAGCACGACCAGGGTCGAGCGACTGGCGCCCCACTTGTCGAGCGCCTGGGCGGCGGTCTTGGTCGAGGGGGTCTCGAAGGCGCCGGCGTCGAGCAGGGCAATGCTGTCGCGCTCGGCGTGGACCGAGAGCGCCGAGCGCATCGCCTTGCGGCGGGCCTTGCGGTTGACCTTGACCGTGTAATGGCGCGGCTTGGGGCCGAAGGCGACGCCGCCGCCGTAGCGGGTCGGCGAGCTGAGCGCGCCGACGCGGGCGCGGCCGGTGCCCTTCTGGCGCCAGGCCTTGGCGCCGGTCATCGCCACCTCACCGCGGGTCAGGGTCGAGGACGAGCCCTGACGGCGTGAGGCGAGGTCGGCGCGGGCGGCCTCGTGGACCAGGGAGTGATGGAAGGGCTCGGCGAAGAGCTCTTTGGGCAGATCCGCTTTGCTGGTCCCGCCGAGCACAACTGCTTTGCTAGCCATCGGTCCTCACCTCGACCATCGCGTTGCGCGAGCCCGGCACCGAGCCCTTGATCAGCAGCAGGTTCTTCTCGGCGTCGACCTGAGCAACTTCCAGGCCGCGCTGGGTGACGCGCTTGTTGCCCATCTGCCCCGGCATCCGCATGCCCTTGAAGACGCGAGCCGGGAAGGTGCTGGCGCCAATCGAGCCGGGCGCGCGCACGTTGTGCGAGCCGTGGCTGACCGGCCCGCGGCTGAAGTTGTGGCGCTTGATGCCGCCCTGGAAGCCCTTGCCGATCGAGACCCCGGAGACCTTCACCTTCTGACCGGCCTCGAAGGACTCCACGGTGACGTCATCGCCAATCTTTGGCCCCTCCTCGGCGCCGAGGTCCTCGTCGCGGAACTCGACCAGGTGACGCATCGGCGGGGCGCCGGCCTTCTTCAGGTGACCTTCCTCGGCCTTGCTCAGCTTGCCCTGCTTGGTCTCACCGAAGGCAAGCTGCACGGCGGCGTAGCCGTCGCGCTCGTTCTCGCGCACGCCGGTCACCTTGCAGGGGCCGGCCTCGATCACGGTCACCGGGATCACCACGCCGTCCTCGCCGAAGACCTGCGTCATCCCGAGCTTCTTTCCGAGGATCGCCGCCATCGTCTAGATGCCCGCCTTCCTGGCCGCGTGCGCCTGGGGACACGCGTGGTCAAGCAGATCAAGGACGCAGGGCGCAGCCTTTGGTGGCGCCAAAGGCAAGCCCGAGGACGCAGATATGCGCAGTGCCACGCGCGTCATCCAGGCGTGCGTGGCCGTGGAACCAATCACCTTCCGGTTGTCGTAGTCTCTCGCGACTTTCATGAAGATCGGAGTCCCGAAAGAGACGGCTGAGGGGGAGCGCCGGGTCGCGCTGGTCCCTGACGCAGTCAAGTCCCTGAAGAAGAACGAGCACGTCGACGTGGTCGTCGAGGCCGGCGCCGGCGAGGCCGCCGGCCACCCTGACTCCCAGTACACGGAGGCCGGTGCCGAGGTCGAAGAGGCCGACGTCG
>CAZQET010000130.1:0-1960 GCA_964591825.1 uncultured Conexibacteraceae bacterium | reverse complement strand
CGCCTGGAAGGCGGCCAGCAGCGGATCGCTGCCGCCATGGTCTTCGGCGTAGGCGTCGCTGCCGCCCCCGTTGAAGACGTTGTCGATCCGCAGCCCGCTCGACCTGGACCATTCGACCGCCTTGGCCACGTCGTCGGGGGTCATCCGGACGGCGTCCTCGGGGTTGAAGTCGGTCACGTGGTTGGTCGTGTCCCATATGTCGTCGGCGAGGAAGACGTCGTCGACCTGCAGCTCGAGGTAGTTGCGTTCGGTGCCGAAGAACGTCCCGCGCGTGACCCATGCGAGCTCGCCGTGGCGCAGCAGCTCGGCATGCAGCTGGAACTGGTTCGAGTCGAACGTCTGGACCATCTCTTCGCGCTTGTCGGAGTGCTTGAAGACGCCGAGCAGCGCAGCTCCGCTCGGATCGGTCAGCAGGGTCGAGAACGACGCCCCGGCGAGCGGCGTGGCCTCATAGCCGTAGGTGCCCGCGCCGATCGTCACCGTGCCGTTGAGGTAGGGGAAGACGCTCTGGCCCGCCGTCGTCAGCGTCGCCCTGGTCCCGTCCAGCGGGCCGGAGCCCAGCGGCGGGCTCAGGCCGTCTTCGGCGCTCGGGAACGCGTAGGCGCTCAGCTGACGCACGTGGAAGCTCACCTCGAAGCTCTGCAGCGCGGCCCACTCTTCCGCCGCGAGCGCCGACGTGCACCCGCTTTCGGTGCAGACCGGAAGGCCGCCGACGGCGACGATGACCGCCTGGTACCTCGCCTCCTGCGTTCCTTCCGGGAGCGTCGTCCAGAGCGAGGCAGCGGTGATCGGCGTGTGCCCCGGCGCCGCGATCAGCTGGTCGAACGGCACGCCCTCGCGTCTGAGCTGCGCCTGCCAGGCAAGGAACGACGGTTCCGTCCCCGTCGCGCCGAGCAGCAGCACCTTCATGTCGATCCGCTGTGCAGCCCCCGCAGGCGCCGCCGCGAGCGCCGAGAGCGCGCAGCAGATCGACAGGACGACGACGACCAGCTTTGCTCGCATGCGACCTTCCCCCCGAATCCCGGCCTGGCTCTAGACGTCGCGCGAGTCTCCTGAGGAACGCGCGCCCCGCCAATGGGCCATGTAACCCGTTTCGGCGTTCAAGCTTTGAACGCCTTGGCGGGCGAGCTGCTTGGCTTGGTTGACCCACCGCTTTTCAGTGCGCTAGCATTTCTTCTTGCAGGGGACGAGCAAGCGAAAGGGGGAACGCCGCTCGCGAGACACCACGCCGGCGCCCGTGCATGCGGGCACACACCGAACACATCCGCAAGCCCTCAGGCCAAGCTGCCCGCGGGCCAACCGAAGGGACACACCGATGCGCACGCACAGCAAGCTCATCCTTGCGGCGCTCGCGGCCACGATGCTCCTCTCCATCGGCATCGGCACCGCATCCGCAAGGGGCCTCAGCGTCAACGAAAGGAACTTCGAGTTTATATGGAACGAAGCCCTCGGCACGCCCAAGACCAAGCTTGAACTCATAGCCAGGAACACAGGCGCCAACATACAATGTCGCGTCACGTTGTTAGGCAGCTTCGTTGAAAGGACGATAAAGAAGGAAGTCAACCTCAACCAGAACAAGATCAACCACGCCGCACTCGAAGGCTGCACAGGCGGCGGCGTCACCTTCCACCAGGAAACACTGCCCTGGAACTCCCGCTACCGTAGCTTCACCGGGACGCTACCCAGGATAAGGTCGATCACCATCGGCCTGATAGGCATCAGCTTCATTATCGAAGCAGGCGGCCTGACATGCCAAACCAGGACCGAAGTCAACCACCCCGGCGTCGGGATAGCCGGAAACTCAGCCAGGCCGGGATAAGAAACCGGACTCGAAACGTCAGGTGAACCGGAAAACATACAGGCCGAAAAAGGCAACAGGATACCGCTCGAAGGCGGCCTCTGCGCGTTCGGCGGAGAAGGCGAATTCGGCGGTATAGGCTTAATCCGCAACCTACCGCGG
>CAZQET010000129.1:0-1919 GCA_964591825.1 uncultured Conexibacteraceae bacterium | reverse complement strand
CCGATCGTGCCGACGTTCACATGCGGCTTATCGCGCTCGAACTTCTCCTTGGACATCTCTCTCCGTTCTACCTTTCGAAGTCGGGTTCTGTCTGGTTTGCCTGTTTAAGTCTTGGGCGCGCTGCTCGGCAGCTCAGTTCTTGCTGCCTGCGGGCGAACCCGGGAAATATAGCTAGAACAATCGTGCAGTCCGGTCTCGCTCACGAGGTCGCACCAACCGGCTCGCCCGAACGGTGCTCGACGATTTCCTCAGCGATGTTCGTCGGGACCTCCTCGTAATGCTCGAACTGCATCGTGTAAGTGGCACGGCCCTGGGTCATCGAGCGCAGTTCGGTCGCATAGCCGAACATCTCGCCCAGCGGCACGAAGGCCTGGACGGCGAGGGCGTTGCCGCGCTGGTCCTGGCCCTGCACCTTGCCGCGGCGGCGCGAGAGATCGCCGATCACGTCGCCGAGGAAGTCCTCGGGCGTGACCACCTCGACCGCCATCACCGGCTCGAGCAGGACCGGGTTCGCCTTGCGGGCAGCATCCTGGATTGCCATCGAGCCGGCGATTTTGAATGCCATCTCCGAAGAGTCCACGTCGTGGAAGGAGCCATCGATCAGTTCGACCCGGACGTCGACCATCGGATAGCCAGCCTTGACGCCGTTCTCCAGCGCCTCCTGGATCCCCTGCTCAGTTGGGCCGATGAACTCGCCGGGAATCACACCGCCCTTGATTTTGTTGACGAACTCGAAGCCCTCGCCAGGAGCCGGCTCGACGTTGATCACGACGTGGCCGAACTGGCCGCGGCCACCGGTCTGGCGGACGAAGCGCGCCTCGACCTTCTTGACCTCCTTGCGAATCGTCTCGCGGTAGGCGACCTGGGGCTTGCCGACGTTGGCCTCGACTTTGAACTCGCGCAGCATGCGGTCGACGATCACCTCGAGGTGGAGCTCGCCCATGCCGTGGATCAGGGTCTGGCCGGTTTCCTCGTCGCTTTCGATGCGGAAGGTCGGGTCCTCCTCGCCGAGGCGCTGCAGGGCGTTGCCCATCTTCTCCTGGTCGACCTTGGTTTTCGGCTCGATCGCGACCGCGATCACGGTCTCGGGAAATTCGATGCTCTCCAGCGCAATTGGCGCGTCGGGAGCGCAGAGGGTGTCGCCGGTGCCGGTTTCTTTGAGGCCGACGCCCGCGCAGATGTCGCCCGCGTAGCACTCGTCGATCTCCTCGCGGCTGTTGGCGTGCATCATCAACAGTCGGCCGATGCGCTCGGTCTTGCCGGTCTTCACGTTGAGGACGCGGCCGCCTTTCTCGAGCTTGCCGGAGTAGACGCGGAAGTAGGTGAGCTTGCCGACGTAGGGATCGCTCATCACCTTGAAAGCGAGGGCGCTGAAGGGCGCGTCGTCGGAGGCCTCGCGCTCGCCCTCGACATCCTCGGGCTGGCCCTTGCCGGCGGGAATGACGCCGGTGACGGACGGTACCTCCAGCGGTGAGGGCAGCAGCTCGACGATCGCGTCGAGCAGCGGCTGCACGCCCTTGTTCTTGAATGACGTGCCGCAGAGCACGGGCGTGACCTTGGTGTCGAGGCAGGCCCGGTGGAGCGACTTGGCGATGCGCTCGTGGGGGATCTCTTCCTCCGCCAGGTAGGCCTCCATCAGCTCGTCGTCGTAGTCGGCGCAGGCCTCGATCAACTGCGTGCGGTATTCCTCGGCCTGCTCCTCGAGCTCGTCGGGGACCTCGATCGTCTCGTATTCGGCGCCGAGCTCGTCGGTCCAGACGAGGCCCTTCATCTCGATCAGGTCGACGACCCCTTTGAAGTTGTCCTCGTTGCCGATCGGCAGCTGGATCGGCAGGGGGTTGGCGCCGAGCCTGTCCTTCATCGTCTGCACCGAGTTGAAGAAGTCCGCGCCGGTGCGGTCCATCTTGTTGATGTAGGCG
>CAZQET010000128.1:0-3693 GCA_964591825.1 uncultured Conexibacteraceae bacterium | reverse complement strand
CTCAACGTCACGAAGAACATCCCGGGCTTCCCGGCCGACTCCTACCTCGACTTCGCGCTCGTGGTGACGTTCATGCAGGGCGGCCTGTTCGCGGCGACGACCGCGGGCACCGAGCTGGCGAACGACATCGAGACCGGCTTCCTCAACCGCCTCGCGCTCACGCCGCTGCGGGGAGCCGCCCTGCTCAGCGGCCTGCTCGCCGGCTCGGTGGTGCTCGGGCTGGTGCAGGCGATCGTCTACCTCAGCGTCGGCCTGATCGCCGGGGCGGAACTGGTGACCGGCGTCGGCGGGGCCCTGACGATCGTCGCCCTGGCGGTCTCGATCACGGTCGCCTTCGGCTCAATCGGCCTCTTCGCCGCCCTGCGCACCGGCTCGGGCGAGGCGGTGCAGAGCCTCTTCCCGGTCTTCTTCGTCTTCCTCTTCATCTCGGCGATGTCGCTGCCGCTGGAACTGCTGCAGACCCAGTGGTTCCACGACGTCGCCGCCGTCAATCCGGTCACCTACCTGCTCGAGGCCTTCCGCTCGCTGCTCTTCGAAGGCTGGGACGCGGGGGCGCTGGCGCTCGGCTTCGGCATCGCCGCGGCGGTGCTGGCGATCGGGATGACGCTGGCGAGCGGGGCGCTGAAGACGAGGCTGGTGCGAACGTGAGCGGCGCGGAGACAAGGCGGAACCCGGCCGGCTTCCGCGCGGTCGCCTGGCGCAGCATCCACAACTTCCTCGCCAACCCGGCCTTCCTTTTGCCGGCGATCGTCTTCCCGCTCTTCTTCTTCACCGCCTTCGCCGGCGGCCTCGCCGCGATCGGCAACGTGCCGGGCTTCGACTTCCCGAGCGGCTACACCGCCTTCCAGTTCGTCTTCGTGCTGCTGCAGTCGGCGGCCTTCGGCGGCGTCTTCACCGGCTTCGGCATCGCCCGCGACTTCGAGATCGGCTTCGCCAACCGCTACCTGCTGGCGGCGGCGGACCGCCGCGGGATCGTCGCCGGCTACGCGATCGCGGCGCTGGCCCGGGCGGTGATCACCTGGACGGTGCTGACGACGGTGGCGCTCGTCGCCGGCATGCAGGTCGGCGGCGAGGGGGTCGAAATCGTCGCCCTCTACACGCTCGCGGTGGCGGTCAACCTGGCGGCGACGATGTGGGCGGCGGGAGTGGCGATGCGGGTGCGCTCGATCCAGGGCGGCCCCTTCATGCAGTTCCCCGTCTTCCTGATCCTCTTCCTCGCCCCCGTCTACGTGCCGCTCAGCCTGCTCAGCGGCTGGATCCACGCCGTCGCCTCGGTCAACCCGGTGACGGCGCTGCTCGAGGCCGGCCGCGGCTTCATCTCCGGCGAGCCGGTCGTCGTCGCCCTCGCCTTCGCGGTCGCCGCCCTGTTGCCGGTCCTCTTCGCCCTCTGGGCCCGCGGCGGCCTGCGCCGCGCCGAAGCCGCCGGCTAGGAACGATCCCGCCCGAAAGCTCAGTAAGCGGTGTTGCGGCAGCGGGGGCGGGGGCGCGACTTGTAGCGCTGGGCGCGGCCGCGGTTCCACAGCAGCGCGTCGATCTCAGCCGGATAGAGCGGCGTCGCGGCGGCCAGAAGCTCGACCGCGTGCACGGCGCAGGCGCGCAGCTCGACCTCCTCGGGCGAGCCGTGCTCGAGCAGCTCTTCCGCCTCGATCCGCGCCTCCAGCCCCGGGTCGAGCAGCAGCACGCCGTCGACCCGCAGCACGTGGGGAACGAGGTTGTCGGCGAAGGCGGTGAGGCGATCGAGGTCGGCGAACGCGGCGAGGCCGCCACGGGCCAGGTCGGCGGCGGCGATCTGGGCGCGCTTGAAGAAGGGGACGCGGCGACCCTCGTACTCCGAGACGTCGGCGAAGGCCTCCCAGCCCGCGAGCAGCTCGGCAATCGCCACCGCGGAGCCGTTCGCCACGTCGGCGAGCCGCTCGAAGCTGCCGCGGTGCTCGTCGCGGACGTGGGCGCCGACGTCGCGCAGCGCCGCCGCGAACTGCGCCATCAGTGGGTGCCCGGCGTCCTGCCCGAGGAGCGCGGCGACCTCGCTCGCCTCGATCCGCGCCAGCTCCCCGGCGGGCCAGGCGCCGCGGCGGCGGAATCGCTCGGCGATTCCCGCGGCGACCGTGAAGTAGCCGCTGCCGCCTGGTCGCTTGCGGATCGTCGGCCACCAGCCCGAGCCGAAGTTGATCGCGTCGAGGCAGACGACGAAGGCGATCCGCTGCTCGCGGCTTCCGTCGAGCAGCTCGGTCTCGGGATCGGACGGCGCCGTCTCGATGCCTCCGGGCAGCGCCGCCGCGTAGCCCTCGATCGCACGCTCATCGATCGAGACCGAGCGTGCTCGCGCCACGACCCAGGCGCAGGCCTCGCGCACCTGCGTGGGCAGCGACCCGTTCCGGCCGGGAATCGTCAGCTTCGATCTGGTCGACATCTTTCACCTCAGTTTCGCGGTCTCCCGAAACTCTCATCCGAGCTTTAGGAAAACCGTGCCCATGCGCCCTCGCCCGGTGTAGGGTGAGCGGCCTCGGCACTGGTGGGCCGAGGCCCCCGTCATGACCAAGCGCCCACAGCTGATCATCCCGGCCGTCCTGCTCGGACTCGTCTTCGTCGTCATCGCGATCGTCTACTTCGTCGAGCCGGCGAGCTCGCTGCCCTCGTTCTTCCCCGGCCACGACGCCGGGTCGAGCCACCACCACACCAAGCACGGCATAGCGGCCCTCGTCGTCGCGGCGGCCTGCTTCGTCTTCGCCTGGTTCCAGAGCGGCCCCACGCGCGACGCCGCCGCCTAGGTCGCCGAGAGCATGGAACCGATCTCCTTCTTTCAGGCCATCTTGCTGGGACTCGTGCAGGGAATCGCCGAGCCCTTCCCGATCTCGAGCCTCGGCCACGGCGTCGTCCTGCCCGAACTCTTCGGTTGGAACATCCACCAGAACGACGACTACTTCCTCGCCTTCCTCGTCGCCACTCACTGCGCCACGGCCCTCGTCCTCTTCTTCTTCTTCCTCGACGACTGGAAGCGGATCTTCCGCGGCCTGGGACGCTCGCTGCGCGACCGCGAGATACGCCCCGACGACAGCGACGCCCGGCTCGGCTGGGTGATCGTCGTCGGCACGATTCCGGCCGGACTGCTCGGGCTGCTGCTCGAGCACCCGTTGCGCACCCTCTTCGCCTCGCCGCAGACCGCGGCCGCGTTCCTGATCGTCAACGGCATCCTGCTGCTCGCCTTCGAGAGCTTGCGAAAGCGGCCACCCCGTAAGGGCGACTACCTCGGCGACGGTGACGAGCGCATCGCCAAGATGAGCTTCAAGCAGGCGCTCGCGATCGGCACCGCCCAGGCGGGTGCCCTGATCCCCGGTATCTCGCGTTCCGGGATCACGATGGGCGGCGGCCTGATCGTCGGCCTCTCCAACGAGGACGCGGCCCGCTACGCATTCCTGCTGGCGACTCCGATCATCGGCGCCGCCGGCGTCCTCAAGCTGCCCGAACTGCTCGGCTCGGCCGGCGACGGGGTGCGCGCCCAGGCCCTGGTCGGCGCGCTTGCCGCGGCCTTCACCACCTACTTCGCGGTCAAGTTCCTGCTCAAGTACTTCGAGACCAACCGCCTCAGCCCATTCGGCTACTACTGCATCGGGATGGGCCTCCTCTGCACCGTCGTCTTCGCCTTCTAGGGCACTGCTCATTCCCGTATTCGCCATCCATATGACGGTCAATGCG
>CAZQET010000127.1:0-1646 GCA_964591825.1 uncultured Conexibacteraceae bacterium | reverse complement strand
GTGTACTGCGTGAAGCCGATCGGCGGATGGCCGCCCGCCTGGATGAAGAAGTTCGGTTCATTGGGCGAACACGCCGGCGCGTCGGTCGTGCAGGTCGCCGCCTGCCAGCCGTCTGCCGCGGTCGCGGGATCGTGCTGCGGTTCGATGATGTCTCCGGTGTCGGCCATCGCGACCGGCACCGCGGCTACAAGCCATAGGGCCGTGACCGCGCAAGCGAGCAAACGCCTAGCCATACGAATCTCCTCTTCATGTCGTTGTAACCCCATCTCAGCGTATGGCGCTGTATCTACCCGCACGAACACATTACAGACTCAATGTTCTCGATCACAAGAGGGAAAACCCGTATTTTTGCTCTATCTTGTCCAGATTATGTAACTCAATGTTCCTGATTTGGATATCAAAGGAGTAAGAAAATGTCTGAAAGAGGACGGGATTGACGGGCTGGTCGGCGATTCGGCCGGTGCTCAGCGGCTTTCTGCTCGCCGCCGACGCGTTCGTCGTTGCCGCGCTGGCGATCGCCCGCCCAGACGGCTGGCTTCCTCCCTTCGTCGCCTTCGGCTCCCTGCTGCTGGGCCTGATCGGCTTCCAGCTATGGGCGCTGCGCCATCGTCACGACGACGACTGAGCGCTCCCCCTCCTCATTTCTCGATCCGGTTCAGGTCAGCCGGCGCGGCCGATCCAAAAGATGCCCGCGATCGAGGCGGTGGCGAGCAGCGCCAGGGCGATGTCGGTCCTGTGCTCGTGCTCTCTCATCCCACTCCATAAACACACGATCACCGCGGACGATGCTCCCGATGCGGAGGGTCATACGATTGCCGGGATGGCCACCGCCGAGCCTCTCCCTCATGTCGATGAGCATGCGACCGAGGTCAGTGCCGGCGCCGGCGCGACGTGGGAGGCATTGCTCGCCGTGGTCGAGCGCTCCTTCTCCGCGCCGGCAAGCGCTCGCGGCTCTCGCCTCCTCGGCTGCGCCGACACCGAACCGGGCGGCCCCCGGCCGCTGACGGCCGGGTCCGCCTTCCCGGGCTTCCACGTCGAGGTCGCGCGGCCGCCCCGCGAGCTCGCCCTCCGGGGCCGCCATCGCTTCTCCGATTACGCCCTGATCTTCCGGCTCGATGATCTGGACTCGGGTCGCTCACGGCTGCGCGCCGAGACGCGAGCGGCCTTCCCGGGGCTTCGCGGCGGCGCCTACCGGGCGCTCGTGATCGGCACCCGCAGCCACGTCCTCGCCACCCGGCGCCTGCTCGAGGCCGTTAGACGCCGGGCCGAGCGCGGCTGAGCGTCGGGCCAGCCCTCGGGAGCTGGCCGGTCAGCCATCGGCATTACGTCCGCTCCTTGCCCGATCCTGAGAAGGGTGGACGCACGGAAAGAGTTCTCGGTTCGCCTGACAGCCAAGGGCACGACCGCCGCCGTGCTCACCGGCGGCCTTCTGGCCCTGAATTCCCCCGAACCCGCGCAGCCCCCACATCACGCCGACAACCATCGGCCGTTCATTGGCCTGTCCCCGAATTTCGACATCGGCGGTGGGACGGCAATGGACCCCGAGGCGATAGTTGAGCACCCTTACCCGCAGGCGAGCGCCAGCCCGGGACTCGATCCGCGCTTCAGGCTCGCCCCCGGCCGATTTGCCGGCCTGCTGAGTTAGG
>CAZQET010000126.1:0-1619 GCA_964591825.1 uncultured Conexibacteraceae bacterium | reverse complement strand
CTCAACGCCATGAACGTCATGGACCCGAGAGCGCCGTGGGTGCTGTCGTTCTCGTATGCGCGCGCGCTGCAGGATCCGGCAATGCGCGCCTGGGGTGGGCGCAAGGAAAACGTCGCCGCGGCGCAGGCGGCGTTCTATCAGCGGGTGAAGATGAACAGCCTGGCGCGGCGCGGCCAGTGGAGCCAGGCGATGGAGCGCGCGGCCTGACGCCTGTGCGCGCGCGAGCGCGGCGAACCGTGATCGGGCCCGGGACGCGCCGTCTCCTGCGCGGAGAGGCGAACGAGCACACCGCACCACATGGGGAAGTGCTCCGCGGCTCGCTCGATCAGGACTGGTGGAGCTTCTCGTGATAGGCGCGCAGAGCGTCCAGTTCCTGCACCACCACCACGGGAAAGCCCTCGCGGTTGCCTCGGCGGTCGATGAGCAGCTCGTCCAGGTAGGCCTGGAACGCGCTCGCGTCCGCCCAGGTGAGGCAGAGATGGTTGGCGACCCGCGGGAAGCTGTGCAAGACCTCGTACGGACGAACCTCGGACGGCAGCGCCTGGGCCCACTCCAGCGTCGTCTTGAGCACGCTGCTCGCCGGATCGGCCTTTCGCTTGGCTTCCCCGGCGCCTTCGGCGGCGGCCGGCGTATGCTCCGCCAGCCGGGTGGTGGTGCCGCGCTTGTAGATCGGCTCGACCTGATACACGTCGTTGGATGGAATTCGGTTGATGGATCGGTATTGAGACATTGGTCGCAGACCCTCCTTTCCGGGTCAGAGGTTTTCGCAAACCGGCGAGCAGACCTGCCTGCCGGCACGCACTACCACGGGTTGCCGTTCCATAGCCGCGTTCCCGTCTGGTCGATGCTGATGGTGCCGTCGCTCGCCGGCGGCTTGCCGCTGATGGGGGCCGCCTGCAGGGTAAATGATGTGGCTGAGCAGCCGCTGGCAAACTGGATGTTGTAGTTGCCGTCGCTCGTCGTGCCGCTGGTGATGCCCAGCCCGCCGCTCGACTGCCCGGTGTAAGCGTTGCTGACGTTGCAGGTGTACGCGCTCGAGTTGAGGAAGATCTTCTCCTGCGAATTGGCGAGCTCGACGAGCTGCGACTGCGCCGCCTGGCGGCTCACGCTGATGATGTACTTCTGGTAGCTCGGGTAGGCGATCCTCGCCAGAACCCCGATGATCGCCACCACGATCACCAGCTCGATGAGGGTGAAGCCGCGAGAGGAGCGCTTCATTGCCGGATCAGATCTTTCCACGACACCCGTCCCGTGGAGCGGTCGTCGTTCTGGTTGCCTCCGGCCGTGGGCGGCAGGGTATACGAGGTCGTCGTCCCGTTGGAGAAGACCATCGTGACCGTGGTGGTGCCATTGGCGTTGTGGGTGATCGTTTCGACGACCGTCGAGCCGTCGTCCAGGGTGATGGTCGTGGTGGTCGAACTTGCGCCGCCGCCGCCCGAGCCGCCGCCCGAGCCCGTGCCGCCGCCGCCGCCGCCGAAGCTGCCGCCGGTCGGATCGTCGGACCCGGGCGCCCTTGTTGCGCTCGATGCAATCGAGTTCCCGGCCAAGTCAGGGTAGGCGATGGCCGCCGTCGTCCCCCAGCCCGCATCGCCGTAGCACTTGCCGTTCGGGTGGTGCCA
>CAZQET010000125.1:0-4071 GCA_964591825.1 uncultured Conexibacteraceae bacterium | reverse complement strand
CTGGTGGCGGCGCTGGATCGAGCAGTCGCGCTCGCCGAGGTGGATCACGTTGCCGTGCCCGTCGGCCAGCACCTGGACCTCGACGTGGCGCGGGTCCTCGAGGTAGCGCTCGACGTAGACGCGCGAGTCGGAGAAGAACTTCTCGCCTTCCCGGGCCGAGCCTTCGAAGGCCTCCTGCAGGTCGTCCGGTGTCATCGCCACGCGGAAGCCCTTGCCGCCACCTCCGCCGGCGGCCTTGCAGGCAACCGGATAGCCGGCTTCCTCGGCCTGCTTGCGAGCCGCATCGAGGTCGGGGGCGGGCTCGGTCGCGCCGGGCACGATCGGCACGCCGGCCTCAGCCATGATCTCGCGCGCCCGGGTCTTCGAGCCCATCGCTTCGATCGCCTCCGGCGGCGGGCCGATGAAGGTGATGTCGGCCTCCAGGCAGGCGCGGGCGAAGTCGGCGTTCTCAGCGAGAAAGCCGTAACCGGGATGGATCGCTTCCGCCCCCGCCTCCTTCGCCGTATCGATGATCTTGGCGATGTTGAGGTAGCTCTCAGCCGGAACTGCCGGACCGATCAGGAAGGCCTCGTCAGCCTCGCGCACGTGCGGCGCATCCCGATCGATCTCCGAATAGACGGCGACCGAGCCGATGCCCATCTCCTTCAGCGTGCGGGCAACGCGGATGGCGATCTCCCCGCGGTTGGCGATCAGGACCTTCTGGAACACGGCGGCGCAGTCTATTCATGCGGACGGTGGAGAGGCAGGGCTCCTTCATGCAGGCGATACCTCGCTGTCAGGAGCGCTTGTAGCGGCTCGCGACGTACTCCTCGACCCAGGTGGTGGAGCTGCGCCAAGCGCTGTCCGAACCCTTGGTCGCCTTCAGGCGGCCGCGAACCGCAGCGACCCGTAGGGCGTTGGCACTCAACTCCGGCGTGGCCAAGCCTGGAGTGGGACAAGGCGCGCTGGCCCCCGCAACGGCCGGAACGACGAACTTGTAGAGGTTGTCGAGAATCGCCCTGGCGAGGAACTCACCCAGCGGACCGGGATCGCCGTCATCGGCGCGGCGCAAAGCGTTGAAAATAGCGAGTGCGATCGCCCTTGTAGACGATCGCCGGCGGGTAGCCAAGTCGGACCAGGAGCAAGTTGAGCAAAAGTCGCCCGGCGCGGCCGTTGCCATCCAAAAAGGGATGTATCTGCTCGAAGCGCACATGCAAATCGGCAAGGCAAGCAGCAGCTCGACCTGTTTCAACACCAGGGTGTTGCCCTCAATGGCGGTCGAGTGATGGGCCTCCTCCAGCCAAATCCCCCGCCAAATTCCTGCTGCCTCCTCGGGCGACGGAAGGCCTCCAAGCTTGTCCCTCAGCTCGCCGATCTGGACCTCCAGGCGCTTATACAGAACTTGGCGTGACGGACGCCCACGTATAATTTTATTGGTCTAACCATATTAAATTGCATCGAACAAATTCTAAAGTTGTTTGGGCGCGTGATGTCAATTTGTTCCGAACACTTTTCGAGACAGGCAGACGGGCTAGGGTGCGCAGCCGTGCTTATTGAGCTTCAGTCGCATTCGACCGTCTCCGACGGGCAGCTCGAGCCCGCCGACGTCGTCGCCAGGGCCTGGGAAGCAGGGGTCACGACCCTGGCTTTGAGCGACCACGACGCGGTTGCCGGCGTCCCGGAGGCAGCGGAAGCGGCGCAGAAGCTGGGGGTCGAGCTGGTGCCGGCGACCGAGATGTCCTGCGTGCATCCCTACGCAGAAGACCTTCACGTCTGCGGCTACTGGGTTGACCTTGAGCGGATCGCGCCCGCCTGCGAGCGGGCCCAGCAGGAGCGCGTCAACCGGGCCGAAGAGATCGTCGGCCGGCTGAACAAATGGGGCTTCGAAGTCAAGCTCGAGGACGCGATCCGCGAGGCCGGCGACGCGCTCTCGATCGGCCGGCCCCACATCGCCCGCGCCGCCGGCGCCACCGGCGACCTCGGCCCCTTCTTCGAGGAGTACCTCGTCCCCGGCGCCAAGGCCTTCGTTCCTCGCCGCTGGCCAACCGCCGAAGAGGCGATCGCGCTGATCCACGAGGCCGGCGGCGTCGCCGTCGTCGCCCATCCCTACTGGGACATCGACTCCCCCCAAGAGGTGGAGGACCTGATCCGCTCCCTCCAACCCGACGGCATCGAGACCTTCTACCCCACCCACAGCGAA
The DNA here is from genome assembly GCA_964591825.1 of uncultured Conexibacteraceae bacterium. Classification (GTDB taxonomy): domain Bacteria; phylum Actinomycetota; class Thermoleophilia; order Solirubrobacterales; family 70-9; genus VRUE01. The sequence continues at coordinate 1,892 of CAZQET010000125.1, read as the reverse complement.
GAGCAGACCAAGCACCTGCTCTCGCTATGCGAGGAGCTGGACCTGGTCGCAACAGCGTCGTCGGACTACCACGGCCCCACGCACAAGACCTTCTCGAGTTTCGGAGCCTACGGCACCTACGGGCTGGCCGAGCCGCAGGTGCCGTCCCGTCCGTAGCTCGACTGGCTCAGCCCGCCGGATCGGCGATGCGGATGCGGCGGATCGACACTCGGGAGTTACCGAGGGCATCGGCACCGTGAGCTCGAGCGAGGACGATCCTGGGCACCGACCCCTGATAGCGAGGCCGCGGGCGCACCAAGACGCGCATCCCCCGGCCGGCCGGCACGCGGAAGCTCGCAACTCCGAGGCGAGGCTTGCGCCGGCCCGGGCTGAGCACGAGCCTGCCCCGACAGGGACTGCTCGTCTCCGTTGTCGGGCAGGCGAGACGCACGCCGACCGCGCCCGAGCGCAACAGCGAGCCGCGCTTGGCGATCCGCATCAGCGGCGCGATCGTCTCGCTGGAGAGCAGGACGCTGTGGTCTTCGCCGGCACGGCGCAGATAGATATCACGCTTGCTGTCGCGATCGCGAGCAATCAAAGATTCGCTGGTCGCAAACACAACCGTGCTGCCATCACCCGAGAAGGCCAGCAGTTCGACGTTACCGCCGCGCCCCTTCCCCGCGGCACCGGCAGAGATCAGCGCCGTGTGGCCTTCGGCGCGCACGTAGACGTCGGTCGCGGTGTCCTTATCCGCCGGAACCAGCGACTGCCTGGTCTCGAACGCCACCCGCTTCGCGTCGTCGGAGGCGAGCGCGAGCCAGTCTGGGTAGACGATCGAACGTTCGTCGGTGTTGGGTTCATTGGGTCCAGTGCTGAGCAGTTCGATCCGGCCGCTGTCGTCGGCAGCGTAGAGATCGTTGGAGGAGTCCCGGTCGGGCGGGCTCAGTTGGCCGGCCGTTTCGAAGATCGCAGTGCTGCCGTCAGCGGAGAGGGCAACGGGCCGATCGCCGCCGAATCCGCAGGGGTGGTTGCCACCGACCGTGCCGTGCGAGACCAGGGAAAAGGTGCCGTCCGGGTGTCGCTTGTAGACGTCAACGGTCGAGTCGCTGTCCTCCGGCACGATCTGCGCGTTGGTCGAGAAGAGGACGGTTCCACCGTCGCTCGATGCGTCGCCGAACTGGACCAAATCGACGCATTCGCCGGACGGTTCCGGATAGGTGGTCAGTCGGGTCAGCGAACCGCCGACCCGTTGATAGATGTCTTCCCGGCGTTTGTCGCTCGGCTCGAGTTGGGCGCTCGTTGCGAAGAAGACGTGGGACCCGTCCGCCGACACTCCCCCAAACTTGATTGCGTCGCAAACGGGTGGCGAAGGGGGTTTCGGGTCCACGGCGAGCGGAGTCGTCTGCCCGGCGAAGCGCTCGTAGATATCGGAGCAGAAATTGGGGCCGCCGGGTCCCGGCAAGAATGCGTCGAAGAAGACCCGCGCCCCGTCCGGGGAGGCACCGCTGAACGAGACGAACGGACTTGCGTCGAACGGACCGCTGGAAACCAGCGTCGCCCGTCCGCCCGAGATGTCGTAGACGTCGCTCCCAGACCCGTCGACGTCTTCGGGAGACAGTGCGAGGTTCGTCGTGACGAAGATATGCGCCGCGTCCGCGGAGATTCCGTCGAACTGCGGCAAGTAGCTCGACGCCGGCGCCAGCAACGGCCGCACTCCGCCACCGCTCCATTCGTAGATCTCCCGCTTACCGGCCCCTTCGGTCAGTTCCTCTTCAAACGGAAAGACGACCCGCGACCCGTCCTGCGAAACGCCCGCACAAAACACAGTCCGACAAGGCCCTGTAACCGCCCGCCCGGCCTCCGCGCCCACTGGCAGCAACAAGCACCCAACCAGCGCCGCCACAACAATCCCC
>CAZQET010000124.1:0-9580 GCA_964591825.1 uncultured Conexibacteraceae bacterium | reverse complement strand
GCCTGCTGGTGCTCAACAAGGTCGACCTGTTGGAGCCCGGCGAGCGGGCCGAGGTCGACCTGCGCAATCCCGGCGCCGTCCTCGTCTCCGCCCTGGCCGGCGACGGTCTCGATGAGCTGCGCGCCGGGGTCGAGGAGGCCTTCGAGGACACCCTGGAGGACATCGAGCTGCTCGTTCCCTACGCCGAGGGCGGACGCCTGCACGAGCTGCACGAGCTCGCCGGCGACCTCGTGCGCGACGAGCGTGCCGACGGGGTCCTCGTGCGGGCCAAGGTGCCGCTCGCCGAGCTGCACCGCTTCGACGATCTGGTCGTCTAGGGTTCCCGCGCGTGGAGCTACCGTTCGCAAAGCTGGACCCCGAGGCCGTGCTGCCGACGCGGGCGCACGAGGGTGACGCCGGCCTGGATCTGTATGCCTGCGAGGCAGCGCACATCGGGCCGGGAGAGAGGTGGAGCGTCGGTACCGGGATCGCGGTGGAGCTGCCCGCCGGGCACGCGGGCCTTGTCCTGCCGCGCTCGGGGCTGGCGAAGCAACATGGGATCGCGCTGGTCAACTCGCCGGGACTGATCGATGCCGGCTACAGAGGCGAAATCAGGGTGCTGCTGCTCAACACCGACCCCGCCGAGACCTTCCGGGTGCAGCCGGGGGAGAGGATCGCCCAGCTGGTGGTCGCGCCGATCGCGATCGCCGAGCCGGTCGAGACGGAGTCCCTGGCCGAATCCGTCCGCGGGGACGGCGGCTTCGGCTCCAGCGGCCGCTGAAGGCCTCCCGGCGCGTCTGGCGGCGTCATCGGTCGCTTGTGTGCAAAGCACACAGCGCTCCCTGCTTCCTTGCCAGCCGCTCCCGGAGGCCTTCAGTCAGACACCCGCCGCAGAGCGTGCGCTGGCGTGCGCGGCATCCTCCATCGCGTTGTCGAGCGGTTCCAGTTGCGGTCTGGCGCCATAGCGGCGCTCGAGCGCTCGAGCGATCAGCTCGTCGGCCAGCCAGGCGTTCTTGGGCAGCAGCGGGCCGTGCAGGTAGGTGCCGATCAGGTTTCCGCGGCGCACGCCCTCGAAGCCGTCCTCGCCGTTGTTGCCGAAGCCGCGCAGGACCCGTCCGAACGGCTCGGCGCCGTCCCCGAGGCGGGTGCGGCCGCCGTGGTTCTCGAATCCCGCCACCGTGCGGGGACCGCCGCCGAGGTCGACCTCGATCGCGACGTTGCCGATCAGGCGCGGTCCGTCGATCCGCACAGTCTCGGCATCGACCAGGCCAAGGCCGGGTAGGCGGTCCTCGCCGAGCTGGTAGCTGTGACCGAGCAGCTGGTAGCCGCCGCAGACCGCGAGCAGCACGGCGCCGTCGGCGACGGCGGCGGCGAGCGGCTCGCGCTTGCCCCCGACCATGTCGTCGGCGACGGCGCGCTGGTCGCGGTCCTGGCCGCCGCCGAGGTAGAGCAGGTCGTGCTCGGCGGGATCGAAGCCCTCACCCGGGCCGGCCGCCGCCCGTTGGAAGCCGACCCCACGCCACTCGCAGCGCCGCTGCAGGAAGAGGATGTTGCCGCGGTCGGCGTAGATGTTCATCTGCTCGGGATAGAGGGCGAGCAGGCGGAGCTCCATCAGGCGTCCTTCTCGAAGAGGACCACGGTCGAGCCGACGTGGGCTTCGGTGGCGGGGATCTCACGGCGGGCGAGGGGTCGCAGGCCGGTAACGGCGCCCTCGGCCTCGAGCGTATCGGCACTCAGCGTGGCCAGCGAGACCTCGTTCATCTCCTCGCTCATGTTGCCGTCCGGGTCGACCGTCTGACGCAGGCGGCGCAGGCGAATCGAGGCGCCATCGGTCAACGGCTCGAGCGGCAGGCTCGAGTAGATCCAACCTTCGACCTGGCGCACGTCGGGGAGCGGCGGCGCCACCTCTCCGGAGGGGATGGCGGGCAGCTGCTCGACGATGGCGAAGGCGGCAAGGCCGCCGGGCAGCAGGTGGGCGGCGACGCAGGAGAGACAGGCGCGGCGCTCCTGATCGTCGGCGAGCAGTTGGATCAGCTGCATCGGGGCGAGCACGAGCCCGAACTTGGTGGCGAACTCGAAGTCGCGCACGTCGCCGATCTCGGCATCCCCGCTGATCCTCGGCTCCGCCTGTTCCCAGACCCTCGCGACCAGGCTGGCGTCATGGTCGACGCCGATCACGAGTGAGGCGCCGCGCCGGGCAAGGTGCATGGTGACGCGCCCGGCACCGCAGCCGAGCTCCATGATCGGCTTGTCGGTGCCGTCGGCCAGCTCCTCCCAGAGGGCCATGTCGGCGGTGTAATCGCCACACTCGACTTCGTTCCACGTCACCCTGTCCATCGTGGCACCCGTTTAACGCCAGAAATCTTTAGCAAGACCGCGTCCCGCCAGCAGTTTGCGCAACTCCAGCAGCGCGGTGTAGGTGGGTAGGGCGAAGAGCCGCCCGGTGCCGTCGAGGGCGCGGTCGAGCGAGCCCTCGATGCTCGGTTCGACCTCGAGTGCCGTCTCCGGCCAGCCGGCGTACTTGAGACGCAGCGCCATCTCGGCGGCGCGAGTGCCGGCGCAGACGACGCGGCGCACACCGCCCGCGAGCAGCTCGAAGTCGGCGTCCCAGACCCAGGAGACGTCGCGCCCGTCGGCGATCCGGTCGTTGAGCGCGATCCAGAGGTCGAGCTTCTCGGCGCCGGCCTCCAGGCGCAGTGTGCGCAGCACCTCGTTCGCCCCGGCCGGGTTCTTGATCAGCAGGATCGAGAGCTGCGCGCCATCGATCGGGATCGTCTCCACCCGACCAAAGGCCGCTTGTGCCTCGGCGATCGCGGACGGCATGATTTGCGCCGGCACGCCGAGCCGCAGCGCGGCGGCGATCGCGGCCAGCGCGTTGTAGACGTTGTAGAGGCCGGGGAGGGGGAGCTGAACGCGCAGCGGGCCGGCGGGGGTGCGCATCGTGACCTCGGAGCCCTCCATGCCGTGCAGCTCGATTGCCGTGGCGGCTACCTCCGGCGCCGGCCTGCTCGCCCCGCAATCGGGGCAGGCGTAGTGGCCGAGGTGGCCGACGAAGGCGCGCTCGTACTCGTAGGGATGCCCGCAGCGCCGGCAGTGCTTCGCATCGAAGGCGTGCTGGAGCTCGGGCAGCGCCTGGGCGGCGTCCTCGATCCCGAAGTAGGTGACGCCGGAGCGAAGCGAGCCGTCGGCGTCGCGGCCGAGATCGGCGATCAGGGGGTCGTCGGCGTTGAGCGCGAAGCCGGTGTGACCGGTGCGCTCGGCGACCACCGTGGCCCACTCGCCGGCCAGCGCCTCCATCTCCCCGTAGCGGTCGAGCTGGTCACGGAAGAGGTTGCCGAGCACGATCAGCGAGGGCTCGAGCTGCGCTGCGACCCGAGGCAGCCAGGCCTCGTCGACCTCGAACAGGCCCTCCTCGCCGCGTTGCTCGAGCAGCGCCGTGGCCACGCCCCAGGTCATGTTGGAGCCGGCGCGATTGTGCACCGGCCGGCGGCCGTTGGCGGCGAGCAGCGCGGCGAGCATCCCGGCGGTGGTCGTCTTGCCGTTGGTGGCGCTGACGATCGTCACGCCGCGCTCGAGCCGCGCTCCCAGGCGGGCGATCGCGTCGGGCTCCATGCGCAGTAGCAGCCGGCCGGGCAGCGTCGTGCCGCCGCCGCGGCCGCTCGCCCTACTGGCGGCGCCGACCACGCGGGCGGCGCCGAGCTTGGCCCCGAACAGCACTCAGACCTCGGCCGGGGCGAGGACGCCGAGCGCGCGCGGCAGGAGGCGGAGAGAGACCGGCAGCTCGGTGAGCGGCTCGCCGTCGGCGTAGACCGGAAAGGGCCGGCTCGCGGTGACTTCGAGCCGGGAGGCGCGGAAGACGCTCACCTCCTCCTCATTCACGTGGGTGCCCTTGAACACCTTGGGCAGGTTAGCCAGGAAGCGCAGCCTGCCCTGCTCGCGGATCGTCACGACGTCGAGTTCACCGTCGTCGAGCTCGGCGTTGGGCGCGATGCGCATGCCGCCGCCATACGCCACGTTGTTGGCGACCGAGACGAGGTAGCCGCTGAAGTGCTCCCGCTCCTCACCGGCTCGGATCGTGAACCGCGCGGGCTTCCAGCCGGACAGCGTGCGCACGGTCGAGTAGGCGTAGGCGAGGCTGCCGCGCAGCCATTTGACCTCGTTGGCGCGGCGATTGCATTCGGAGTCGAAGCCGATGCTGACGATGCCGAGGAAGCGCTTGCCATTGGCCTCGCCGACGTCGATGCGGCGGCTGTGGCCGGCGAGGACGACGCCGATCGCTCCAACCGGATCGGTCGGGATCCCGAGCCCGCGGGCCAGGTCGTTGCCGCGACCGCAGGGGACGATTCCGAGCGGCGTCTCGGCCCCGGCCATGGCGCCGCCGACCGCGCCGATCAGGCCGTCGCCGCTGAGCACAACCGGGACCTCACCGGCCTCCACCGCCCGCAGGGCGCGCTCGACGCCGTCCTCGAGACTGCGCGTGCGCTCCGAGCGGAAGGCGACCCGGCGCGCGTCAAGCTCCGCCTCGACGTCGGGCAGCAGCTTCAGGGCGCGCCCATGCGCCGAGGAGGGATTGACCAGCAGCGTCAGGGGCATCCCCGCGATGTCCACGCGCGGCAGCCTAATGGCGCGTCGCGATCAGACCCGCCACTCGAGGCGACCGACCAAGAACTTGCCGTCGCCGGCCCGCTCGGCGACGTCGATCGCGATGCCGTGCCCGGCCAGTCGCCAGCGCAGGTGCTCCTCGCGGAGCCTGCCTGCGACCCGCGGCGGGACCGAGCGAGCCAGGATCAGGCGGCCCTCCGGTACCAGCACCCGCGCCGCCTCGCGCGGCGCCGGACGCCCGTCGAGCTGTGCGACGAGGTCGAAGAAGTCGTCGGGGTAGGGGAGCCTGCGGGCGGAGCCCGCCTTGAAGGCGATCCGCCCCTCCGGATCGAGTCCCACCCTGGCGCTCGCCCGCCGCACCAGCTCGGCGGAGGAGTCGACGCCCCTCACCCGCGCCGCCGGGAACTCCCGGGCGAGGAGAAGCGCCGGCTCACCCTCGCCGCAGCCGATCACCAGCGCCCGTTCCGGGGCGGGCACTCGGAGGAGGGCGGCGGCCAGTGGCGTCAGGGCGGGCGCGTCCACGCCGCGATGATGCACCACCCGAGCGGGCGGCTCCTTGTAGGCTTCCCCGCCGATGCAGGAGGGAACCGATCGCCGCTTGATCATCCTTGGCGCGTTCGCGCTGGTCGCGATCGGCGTCGTCGCGGCGATCCTGATCTCTCGCAGCGGTGGCTCCTCGACCGACGCCAGCGCCGGCGGCTGTGAAGAAGTCGAAGCCCCGGCGCCGAAGCACGTGACGCTGAAGGCGCCGCCGCAGACCGTGAAGAAGGGCGAAAAGCTGACGGCCGTGGTCGCAACGAGCTGCGGCAGCTTCGACATCGCGCTCGACTCAGCCCAGGCGCCGAAGACCGTCAACTCCTTCGTCTACCTGAGCGAAGAAGGCTTCTACGACGACCTCACCTTCCATCGCATCGCCCCGGGCTTCGTGATCCAGGGCGGCGACCCGCTGGGCACGGGGATCGGCGGTCCCGGCTACAGCGTCACCGAGAAGCCGCCCGCCAACGTCTCCTACACCAAAGGCACCGTGGCGATGGCGAAGGGCTCGACCGATCCACCCGGTCGCTCCGGCAGTCAGTTCTACGTGGTCACCGCCGCCAACGCCGGCCTGCCGCCCGAATACGCGCTGGTCGGCAAGGTCGACAAGGGCTACGACGCGGTGGAACGGATCGAAGGGCTCGCCAAACCCGGGACCGAAGAACCCGAACGGACAGTCCTGATCAACAAGGTCACGATCGAAAAGGGCTAGCTGCTCTAGGCTTGCGTCGATGGCCAAGGTCGACGTAGGGGACGCCGCACCCGACTTCGAGCTGCCCGGCACCGAGGGGCAGTCGTTCAAGCTCTCCGCGCACCGCGGCGGAAACGTGGTGCTGGCCTTCTACCCGGGTGACGCGACCACGGTCTGCACCAAGCAGTTCTGCTCCTACCGCGACAACGCCGAGCGGCTCGACGGGCTCGACGCGAAGGTGGTCGGGATCTCACCGCAGTCGGTCGACTCGCACGAGCGCTGGGTCGAAGAGCAGGAACTGAACGTGCCCCTGCTCGCCGACGAGGACCTGACGGTCAGCAGGAGCTACGGCGTCACCGGCTGGCTCGGCCCGCTTGCCCGCTTCACCGAGCTTCGCGAGACTCCCGGCGGCCGCTACGTCCAGCGCGCGATCTTCGTCGTCGATCGCGAGGGGATCGTCCGCTACCGCCACGTCTCCCGTACCGGCGCCACCTTCCAGTCGGTCGAGGACATCGAGCGGGCGCTCACCGCCATCGCTTGATGCCCGGCACCGGCGGGGCGCGGCAGTTCGCTGTCGACCGGGGTCACGCGGTTCGAGGCGAGGTGGCGGGGGAGGGGAGCCCGATCGTCCTCTGCCATGGCCTGACGGCGACGCGGCGCTCAGTCGTACACGGCTCGCGACGGCTCGAGCGGGGCGGGTTCAGGGTGATCTCCTACGACGCCCGTGGCCACGGCGAGTCCGATCCGGCCCCCCCTGGCGCGGGTTATGGATACCCGGAGCTGGTGAAGGACCTCGGCGCGGTGGTCGAGGAGCAGGCCGGCGAAGCCCCGGTGGTCCTTGCCGGTCACTCGATGGGAGCCCACACCGCGATCGCCTACGCGCTGCGTCATCCCGAGCGCGTCGCCGCCCTGGTCGCGATCGGCCCGACCTACTTCGGTACGCGTGCTGTATTCGACATCGATGAGATGTCGAATACAGCAGAGGCAGACGCCGACTCGTTGGCGTACTGGGACGGACTCGCCGATGCGCTCGAGCGGGAGGGAGTCGACGGCTTCGTCGCCTACATCGCCCGCGCCGATGAGATGGCGGCCCCCTGGCGCGACTCGGTGCTGCGCTTCACCCGCGAACGCATGCTGCGCCATCATCACCTGGACGCGATCGTGGCGGCGCTGCGCGAGGTGCCGCGGTCGAGCCCCTTCGGCTCGCTGCGCGACCTTGCCGCGCTCGACCTGCCGGCGCTGGTGGTGGGCAGCGGCGACGAGGCTGACCCCGGCCATCCCTACGCGGCGGCGGCCGCCTACGCCGAGGCGCTGCCGCACGCCCGCCTGGTCAGCGAGGCCGAGGGTCGCTCGCCGCTGGCCTGGCAAGGCGGCCGCCTCTCGCGCGAGATTGAGGCTTTCCATAGAGAACTGCAATAGCGTCCCGAGCATGAGGGCACCGGCAGAGGGGTTGCTGCGTGGGATCGCGACCTTCCTCGCGACCTTCGGCATCGGCGTCGCCACCTACATCACGATCGCCGACTCTGGCGGCGGCTCGCCGGTCTGCGTGGCGGGCGGACACGGCTGCCAGACCGTCGCCGAAAGCTCCTACTCGCATCTGCTCGGCGCCAACATCGCCGCCTTCGGCATCGTCGGCTACGTCCTGCTGCTGCTCTGCGCGCTGCTGCGCGGCGACGTGCCGCGCATGGGCGGCTTTCTGATCGCTCTCGTCGGCTTCGGCTACAGCTTCTACCTGACCTACCTGGAGATCTTCAAGATCGAAGCAATCTGCCAGTGGTGCGTGGCCAGCGCTGCCCTGATGACTCTGCTCTTTGCTACCAATGCCATACGGATGTTGGCCTACGTTGGGACCGAGCCGTGAGCGGCAAGCGCGACCGCGAGTCCCGGCGCGACCAGCGCCTGAGTGAAGAGGCGCAGGCCGCCTCGGCCGAGCGCCGCCAGCGCCTGATCAAGCTCGGCAGCGCTGCTGCCTTTCTCGCCGTGGTCGTCGTCGCGGTGCTGATCGTCGTCGCCTCGAGCGGTGGCGGCAGCGGCGGCGACGCGAGCAACCTGACGGAAGTCGCTGAGGTCGAACAGCTGCTGGAAGGCATTCCACAGCACGGCATGGTGCTGGGCGAACCGAGTGCCAAGGCGACGCTGCTCGAGTTCGGCGACCTGCAGTGCCCGTTCTGCAAGGCCTATTCCGAAGAAGTCCTGCCGCAGGTGATCGAAAACCAGATCGCTGCCGGCAACGCAAGGCTCAGCTTCAACAACTACACGATCATCGGCCCGCAATCGACTCCGGCCGGCGCCGCGGCGATTGCCGCTGGCAAGCAGGGCCGCGCCTGGAACTACATTGAGCTCTTCTACCGCAACCAGGGCGAGGAGAACTCCGGCTACGTCACCGACGAATTCCTCACCGCGATCGCCAGGGGCGCTGGAGTGCCGGACATCGCCAGGTGGAACAAGGACCGCAAGAGCAAGCGCGTCGTCGCCGAGGTCGAAGCGACCACCGCCAAAGCCGAAGGACTCGGCTTCTCCGGCACGCCGTCCTTCGCAGTCGAAGGACCGGGCACTCAGGGCGTCGTCAAGACCCTTGACACCTCGGAAGTCGGATCGGCGGGCGACATCGAAGCGGCGATCGAAAGCGCCCGCTGAAGAGCTGAGTTCACATAACGACCATTATCGTGCGTTGAATCCCTGGATCCACCATGGTCTGGCGGGTCCTCCCGCTCAGCGAACGAACGAGGCCAGCGCGGCTGAGACGTGCACCGGATCCAGGGGGCCGAACCTCAACGTCCAGGTGCCGCCCAGCTCCTGACGGAAGGAAAACTCGATTCCGCTCGCCTCGAGCAACTCCCGATGGCTCTCGGCGCGCTCGTACCCGGTCGTACCCTGGAACGTCGCATCGAGGCCATAGCGACCGTCCTCCATCGGCCAGACCGACAAACGGTCGGCGACCGGGCCGGCCGGGAAGCCCACCTGTCCTCCATCGGGTGTCGCGGCATTGCTCACAAAGGCGCAGATGGTCTCACGAATAGCCTGCCCGCCCGAGATGCGACTTCCGGTTCTCGAACCGACCACCCCCGCATGGGCCGCGGCGAGGAGCTCGAAGAATGGCTGGGCTTCCTTGGTCGGCGCCGGCATCGCCGACCTGCTGGCAATTGCGGTTGCCCTGCTCGGCGCGCAGCATCGTCTTGCCGGCTACGCGAATTCGCTCGACGACCTCGGACTCGCCTTCGTGATCGTCTCCCTGGTCCTCTTCGCCGGCACCCTCGTCGCCCAGCCGCTGCGCGCGCACCGCTTCGCCGAGCTCGATACGGCCGACGAGTCGTCGCCGTCCTCACTGCAGCGACTTCCCTAAGAGCAGATCTAAGAGGCGATGGCGCTGCCGCGTATCAGCGGCCGTACGAGCGGCGGCGCCTTTGGCAGCTGACCCCGAGCGACCTCGACCCGCTCGAAGGCCGACGCTTCCAGCGTCGCCACGGTGTCGCGGTTGCAGTGACAACCGTCGCCAAAGAGGCGCCACGGCGTCTCCAGGCGGTCCTGCCAGCGCGCCAGCCCCGGGTTCTCCGCACGCACGTGCTCGACGAAGAGCAGCCTTCCCCCCGGCTTCAGGACCCTGGCGGCCTCGGCCAGCGCCGCGACGGGATCCGGCGTCGTGCAAAGGACCAGCGTGAATACCGCGGTGTCGAAGCTGTCGTCCTCGAAGGGAAGCCGTTCGGCGGGCGCCTGGACGACCGACGCGCTGCGCTGCGAGCTCGCGGCTCGCGGACGGAGCTTCTTCAGCATGTG
>CAZQET010000123.1:0-2607 GCA_964591825.1 uncultured Conexibacteraceae bacterium | reverse complement strand
AGGAATGCTTCCCGGCGTGCCGGATCCTCGATCACGGTGCTCAGCGCCGCCACCGCCTCGTCGGGGACGAGCTCCATCGCCAGGTGCTCTCCGTCGCCCGCTGCGGTCATCAGCCAGAGCGGCTGCGACGCCTCGAGGATTGCGGCCAGAAGCGGCTCGAGCGGTGCCGGCTCGCCCTCGCCGCAAACCTCGTGGATAGCGGCGACCGGGACGAGGCGCTCGCCCTCGATGGCAAGCAGCCCCGCCTCGAGCAGGCCGGCTTCCGCCACCTCGAGCTCGTCGAGGTCCACTTCCCCCGCCAGGGGCAACTTGCCCCACGACGCCCGCGCAACGTCGCGCCGCTCCCCCGCAACCCCGAGGACCCTGGTCACCCAATACGCGGCCCTGAGTTGCCGGCGTGACCAGAAGATCTGCTCAGCCGGCATCGTCGCGCAGATGCTCGAAGAGAGCCACCACATCCTCGACTTCGATCGGCATGCCGACATCCTCGTCGTCCGGCAAGACCATCGTCGCAATCGAGGGGTCGTCCAGCATCAACCCGAGGTTGCTTGCCTTCGACTCGATGCGCTCGGCGACCGCTTCGTCGATGGTCCCCTCGGTGACGAGCAGGTGGATGGTGGTCTCGACGTCTGCCGGAAGGCCCAGGCGGTGGATTCGATCGACGCTCTGCAGGTACTGCCCAGCGTTGAAGGTGCGCTCTAGGTAGACGGCGTCGTGACACGCATGGTGCAGGCTGACGCCCTCTCCCAGCGCGGCTGGATTCGCCAGCAGGACCGCGCAGCCGGGATCGCTGCGGAAGCGCTCGAGCTCCCGCTCGCGCGTGCGTGGAGCACCCGTCTGCACCAGCTCGGACGGGATGCCCCCGTGAACCAGTGCCGGCTGGTGCCGCCTGAGCATCCGCTCGAGCGTCTCGAGGTTGCGGACGAAGTTCGACCAGACGAGGACCTTCTTCCCTTCACCGCTGAGGCGCTCGACCAGCGCCGCAAGCTGCACGAACTTCGCCGGTGTCTCGTACTGGGCGTACTGGGCGATCAGTTCGTGCAGCGAGGAGTCCGGCGGTATTGGCAGCGGCGGGTGTCGAAACTCGATCGGATCGCCGCTGGTCGAGCCGGCGGGCAGAAGGGCGGGGTTGGTCGCCGCCTCGAGCAGGTACATCACCGTGCTCGCCCACGAGCTCAGCTCGACCCGCTCGCGCTGACTGCGCACCAGGGCGGAGAAGCGGCGTCGGAGGCTGTCGTAGATCTGCAGGTGAAGGCCTTCAAGCGGCACCGGGATCACCTGCTTCTCGGGCTCGCGCAGTTGCAGCTCCGCCTTGGTGGTGCGCACGAAGAGGGGCGCGATCTCCTCGGTGACCCGAGCCACATCGGCGGTGGCGGGCCGCCCCGTCAGCGCTGCCGCGGGCAGAATCCTCAGCGCTTGGCCGGGCCAGAGGAAGTCGAGCAGGGCGACGAGGTCAGCGGGGGACTGAGGCGCCGGAGTACCAGTGAGGATGTCGCGGCGGTGGGCGAGGAAGGCGAGGTCGAGGCAGGCCCGTCCCCACTCGCCCCCCCGCCCCCGCTTCATCCGGTGCGCCTCGTCGAGAACGACCAGCGCCAGTCGACTCGACACCCAGCTGGCGATCTCCTCGTAGGAGGTCATCAGGCGCTGGTAATTGACCAGCAGCAGCTCCGTGTCATCGGGTATCGGCGAGCCCGTGTAGGCGCTGACCACGGGAGGTGGGTCGAGGCAGATCGCGCTCTCCTCAATCCACGCCTCGAACCCGCTCAGCGGCGCTACGACCAAGAGCCGCTCCACCCGCCCGGCGACACGCTCCGCCTCGTAGACGGCGAGCTCCACCGTGGTCTTGCCCGCACCGGGGACGCTGAAGTTGGCGCCGTTGTCGATCGCGAGCAACCCGCCGACGTCCCGCTCCTGGAACGGCATCAGGGAGCGTACGAAACGGCTGCCCTCAAGCCTCTCCGGGAGCAGGTCCGCAGCGGGCTTGGAGTGGTTCGCCCGGATCTCCTGCAACCGTTGGCGCTCGCCGCCGATGTTCTCCAGCAGCGCGCGTACGCCGGGGTCGAGCTCGACACGAATGCCGAAGCGCCGACCGACCACCGGCAGCCAACCGTGCCGAGCGGCAAAGAGCTCCGTCGGCACCAGGATGGCGACGTTCGGATTGACCCCGGCCTGCCCCCACTCAGCCCGGACGCGCCGCCAGAATTCGTCGGAGACGTCGGGGCTGCGGCGAACCTCGACGCGGCGACCGTGATCGGCCGTCGCAAAGGAGACGGTCGCGGGCACTCAGGCGCCGACGCTCTGGTTCAGGGCATCGACTGCCCGTTCGACCTTCTCGATCGCGTCGCGCAGCACCCCGGCGTCGAAGTCTTCCCGATCGGCGATCACTTCGTAGGCCTGGCGCGCCTTCACCAGCCGGCTGGCCGCTTCGCTGGCGAATGTGATGGGACGGTCGATCTCAGTGCCCGCCTTGGCGATTCGTTTCGCCTCGGCCACAGCCGTGTCCATCGCCGCGTAGATCGCGCTGCTGATCGCGTCGCGGCCAAAGTCCTTCTCCCCCTTCGGCGTGGGAAGGGTGACCACGTCCTCCTGCGCGCTCTGGCTTAGCCG
>CAZQET010000122.1:0-5722 GCA_964591825.1 uncultured Conexibacteraceae bacterium | reverse complement strand
GCTGGAGACCACCTTCTCCGGCTGCTCGTCCTCGCTGTAGTAGAAGCGCAGGACGGCCTCGATCAAGCCGAAGCGGACGAAGATGCTGGCGAGCACGATCGCCGCGAACATCACCTCGGCGTCGCCGTAGTCGCCGGTGGTCAGGTAGCGCGTGTAGAGCGGCAGCAGCGCAACCGCGATCAGCTTCGAGGCGATGCTGGCCGCGGTGTAGGCGGCGCCGGTGGTCGCTAGGCGGCGGAGGTATCCCGACACGCGCTGACCCTAGTCGCAAGCGAGGCGGCGGCTGCCAAGAGGACCCAGGTGATGGGATCCTCGAAGAAGCCGGCGTAGGCCATCGTGTGGACGAGGAGTGCGACGAAGGTCGCCAATATTGCTGCGCGAGCCACGACGGGAGCAGGTCTCGTCGCAGAAACGCCGTCGGCGAGACGCGCGGGTCCTGTCGCGGCAGGGGACCCCCCACCCCCTGCGGTCGCTAAAGCGTCCTCGGGGGCGGGTCCCCCTACCGCGCCACTCGCGCGAGACGCCGCGAGCTTCAGCAATGAGGGACGTAGGCCGGTGGCCATGGTCCAGAGGGCTGCTATGACGAGAGCTAGGTAGGCCGCGAGGCCGATTAGGCCTTGCTCGGCGGCGATGGTTACTGGTTCGGTGTGGGAGACCGATACGGGAGCTTTTTTGGTGCGGACGTGGTGGCGGTAGGCCTTGGGGAAGCTTCCTGAGCCGTAGCCGTAGACGGGGCGCTGAGTGAAGAGATGGACGCCGCCGGAGATCAGGTTTCCGCGGCCACTCGTGTCGATGTTGAAGCGGTTGAGGCTGAAGCTGCCGCTGAGGATCATGATCGCCGAGATCGCCACCACCGATGCTGCTACTGCGATTGCCGTCCACTTCAGGCTCCAACGGAGCGCCGCGAGGACAGCCAACCCGGCCAATAGCGCCGCGTAGCTCGACTGCGAGAAGGTCGGCACCAGGCCGATCCAAACAACGGCAATGAGAGCGGCGAGCAGCGACAGCGCGCGCCTCTCCCGCGCCCAGAGAAGGGCGCTCATCGCGACTACCGCTACCAGCGCCAAATACCTGCCGTAGATGTTCGGGTCCCAGAAGACCGAGTTGACCCGAAAGTAGGTGTGGAATTCATTCGACCGGATCACTTGGTCGTTCCAGAACAAGCTTCGCGATAGCCACTCGATCGAACCGACGAGCACGAAGCAAACTGCCTCCGCGCCGATCACCCAAAGCACGGCGACAAGAAGCTTGCGATCCCACCGCACTTCCCGAAGCAACCCGTACACGAGCGAGAACGGCACGAAGAAGAAGCACACGTTCTGCAGCCCTTTCGAGAAGTCCTCCGAGTACAGCACCTGGACCGCATATAGGAGGACGACTCCGGCCAGGATGTATTGAAGGAGGGCAGGGGGGTCGGCCAGGGTGCTGGGTTTTTCGCCTCGCGGTGATCTTCTCTCGCCAGGTGGACCGTGCGAAAAACGTGACGCCGCATCCCGACCGACACCCCCGCCCTCCTTCCATGTGACCAGCGCCATCGCGACAACGCCACCGGCGATCACGAGGTAGAGGGGAACGAGCAGGTTGGCGGTGTCGCCGCCGGAATGAAGGGGAACGCGAAACGGCAGCGCCGCGACTATCGCCAGCGGCAGCAGGATCGGCCAGCGGCGGAACGCGTAGGCGAGAGCAGCGGTGATCGCCAGGCCGAGAGCGCCGAGCCCGAGCAGCCGGCCGGTGCTGCGGCGCAGGTCGGCGATCTGGTGGGAGTGCCACTGATCGCCGAGGATGAGGACCGGGAAGAGCACCAGGGCGGCGAGCATCGCGGCGGCGCGAAGGCGCCCCGGGGGAAGCAGGATCGCCCCGGCGGCTCCGGCGGCGGCGGCGAGCACACCCATCCCCGCCAGCACACCGCTCACCGCCTGCCCGCCTTGGCTTCAAGCGTGACGCAGAAATCGTGCGCTTCCAGAGGGGGCCGCTGGGAGCGGTGCAGCTTCATCGCTCCCGGGGGGACGAGCACCCGTTCCTGGCCGAGCAGCTTGACGCGCAGCTTGTAGCGACCGGGGGGTGCGATGCCGTCATTGCGGGTGCGGCCGTCCCAGTAGAAGGTGTGGAAGTGGTAGCGCTTCAGATAGGTGCCGCGGGCAAGTGTGAGGACGAGCTCGCCGCCCGGCTTGACGATCTGGACCGTGCCGTGGTCGGACTGGGTGGTGCGGAAGCGGATTCGCATCCGGTCGTAGTGGCAATCGTGATTCGGCGTGAAGCTGCGCACCGGAGGCGCCTTGGGATGGATTCGCGGCACCGCGACGAAGCGGACCTTGTCGAGCACCAGCGGGTCGCGCTTGAGGCGTTGGGACCAGGCGAAGGCGGCGAGCGTGGCGAGGACGAGGAGGGCGAAGACCAGGCCGGCCCAGCGGCTAGCCCGTCGAGGCATTGTCCTCGCCGACGATCACCGCGACCGGCGCCCCGGCGGCGACCGATTCGATCTCACCGCTCATCAGCCGCACCTGCGAGATCCCCAACGTCTTCGCCACCTTGCGCGCTTCCGGAGCGTGGCCCCGTTCGAACATGACGACGCTGTTGGTGAAGCTGGTGGCGCTGTTGGTGACGGCGCCGAGCTCGAAGCCCTTGGCCTCCACCCGGTCCCCGTATTCGGCGGCGAGGCCGGGGACCGCGGTCCCATTGAGCACCGTGACTTCGATTTCGCTCGGCTTGACGTTCTTCGCCGAGCGGGCGTGGTCGCCCTTGCCATCGGCCGATTCGGAGCCCTGGGTTACGAGATAGATCGCTCCCCCGGCGACCACGACGACGAGCACGAAGATCAGTACCAGGTAGCGCGGCTCGGCGAGGCGTGAGCCGAAGCTAGAGAGCCCGGCACGAACGCGTTCTGCGCGCGTCCGTTCGGGCAGCCCCGCCTCGCGCCGGCGGCGGCGCTCCTCGCGATCGGAGATCGCCGCCTGCTCAGCGGTGCGCGCCTCCTCGAGCGAGCGCAGCTCCTCGGCTCGCTTGGACGCTGCCGCCGAGGTCGTCTCCTTGCGCTCGCCGTCGCGCTCGGGCGCCGAGCCCGCCCACTCGCGCAGGCGACGGATGTCGCGACCCTGCGAGAACGCGAGCAGGGCAAGGACGGCGAGGCCGAGGAACGCAGCCAGGCCTGCGAAGGCGCCGATTTCCTTGATCAAGTCCACGGAATGGCTGCGAGAGGCTACTCGTCGTAGACGACTGCCGCCGCGTCGCCGCCTGGAGCGGCGATCAACTCGACGACGCGCTGCGCAAGGTTAGCCTCGTCCCCGGCCATAACCAGGTCCTCGAGCGCGTTCAGCGTCGACTCGACCCACTCGGGATCGAGCGGCGCGTCGCGCACCGCGCGGCTGATGCGCTTCGCGGCGGTCGGCTGCTCGCGCTCGGCCAGTCCGAAGAGCTCCTCGTGCAGCTTCTCCCCCGGCCGCGGCTTGGTGAACTCGATCGCGATGTCGGCTTCGGGCTCATACCCGGCGAGGCGGATCATGTTGCGGGCGAGGTCGACGATCCGCACCGGCTCGCCCATGTCCAGCACGAAGACCTCGCCCTTGCCGGCGCCGATGTCGCCGGCGCGGATCACCAGCTGCACCGCCTCGGGGATCGTCATGAAGTAGCGGGTCATCTCGGGGTGGGTGACCGTGAGCGGGCCGCCGCGCTCGATCTGGCTGCGGAAGATCGGCACGACGCTTCCCGAGGAGGCGAGCACGTTGCCGAAGCGGACGCTGGCGAAGCGCGTACCGGGGTGCTTGCGGCCCGCCGACTCGACGATCCACTCGGCCATCGCCTTCGAGGCCCCCATCACGGTTTTCGGGTTGACCGCCTTGTCGGTCGAGATCAGGACGAAGCGCTCGACCTGGGAGGCGGCGGCGGTCTCGGCCGTGATCCGGGTGGCAATCGCGTTGTTGCGCACCGCCTCCAGCGGGTTGGCCTCCATCAGCGGCACGTGCTTGTAGGCGGCGGCGTGGAAGACGACGCTGGGCTTGAAGCGCTGCATCGTCTCCAGCATCCGTCCCGGCTCCTTGCAGTCGGCGAGCACCGACTCGACGTTGGAGCAGTGGCGCTCCTCGACCATCTCCCGGTCGATCTCGAAGAGGTTGTCCTCGGCGTGGTCGAGCATTACCAGCAGGCGCGGCCCGACGCGGGCGATCTGGCGGCAGAGCTCGGAGCCGATCGAGCCGCCGGCGCCGGTGACGAGCACGATGCGGTCGCGCAGGTAGGCGCCGACGCGGTCGAGCTCGACCACGATCGGGTCGCGGCCGAGCACGTCGGTGACCTGGACCTCGCGCAGCTGCTTGTTGAGCTGTACGCCGCCGCGCAGCAGCTCGAACACGGTCGGCAGCGTGCGCACGCGCACCTCGCGCTCGCGACAGGCGGCGACGACGCGGGCGCGGAGGGTGCCGGGCGCGGAGGGGATCGCGATCACCACCTCGTCCGGATGGGTCTCGTCGAGGATCGCCTCGATCTGCTTGGTCGAGCCCAGCACCTTGAGGCCGAGCATCCGCATCCCCCGCTTGCGCGGGTCGTCGTCGAGGAAGCCGATCGCGGTGGCGCCGAGGTCGGGATTGAGCTGCAGCTCGCGCACCACCATCTGGCCGCCGGAGCCGGCGCCGATCACCAGCACCTCGTGCTTGGGCAGCCGGCCCGAGCGCGAGGGCCGTTCGACGATCAGTCGCACCGCCAGGCGCGCGCCCGTGATCAGCATCAGCGTCAGCAGGAAGTCCATCACCGCGACCGAGCGCGGCAGGGTGTGGGCGAAGGGACGCAGGACGGTGAAGGCGACGACGACGATCGCGCTGGAGACGGCGACCGCGCGAACGATCAGCAGGAAGTCGCGGCCGCTGACGTAGCGCCACCACTTCTGGTAGAGCCCGGAGGCGTAGAAGACGACCAGCTTGATCGCGACGACGAAGCCGACCGACTGGGCGAAGAGAACCGCGTAGCGGTGCGGCAGGTCGCTCTGGTCGAGAAAGCGCAGGCGGAAGGCCAGGTAGAAGGAGAGCGCGACAAGGAAAGCGTCGGCGCAAACCTGGAGGACCCGGTTGCGGTAGACGGGGTGGTTCAACCGGCGCATGGGGACCTGGCGATTCTAGAGGGGCGAGAGGCTCTAGGATGCCGGATTCTCGATGTTGCATCCGTTCCTCTACGCCGACATCACCGGCCCGATCGTCGATTTCTGCGTCGAAACGATCGAAAGCACCGGCCTGGCCGGGATCTTCCTGCTGATGGCCGCGGGCAGCGCCTGCATCCCGATCCCGAGCGAGGCGGTGATGCTCTTCGCCGGCTTCAGCGTCTACAACGGGGACCAGACCATGGTCGGCATCACGCTCGCCGGCCTGGCGGGCAACATGGTCGGCTCCTGGATCACCTACGCGATCGGCTACTACGGCCGCATCGACCTACTCGAGAAGAACCGCCTCATCCACCTCAGCCCGAGCCGGCTGGCCTGGGTCGACAGATGGTTCCAACGGCATGGCGATGCCACCGTCTTCTTCGCCCGCCTGCTTCCCCTGGTGCGCGCCTTCATCTCGCTGCCCGCCGGCGTCGCCGAGATGCCGTTCTGGCGCTTCACCTGGTTGACCGCGCTCGGCTCGCTCCCCTGGGTGCTCGGCTTCGGGCTGTTGGGCAAGGTCGTCGGCTCAGAATGGGAGCAGTGGCGCAACCACCTCAAGGTGCTCGACTACCTGGTGGTCGCGGCGATCCTCCTGCTGAT
>CAZQET010000121.1:0-6263 GCA_964591825.1 uncultured Conexibacteraceae bacterium | reverse complement strand
CACCGACGCGGTTGGCGGCCAGGCCTCGCGCGACACCTTCGCCAAGGGCTTCCTCTTGACCCGCGCCGACATGAAGTGGTTCGAAGACCACTACATTCCCGAGGGCATCGATGGCAAGGACCCGCGCGCCTCGATGATGCGCGCCGAGGACGTCTCCGGCCTGCCCCCGGCCTACGTCGCCACCGCGGGCTTCGATCCGCTGCGCGACGAGGCCGAGACCTACGCCGAGCGGATGTGCGAGGCCGGCGCCCCGGTCGTCCTGCAGCGCTATTCAAGCTTGATCCACGGCTTCGCCAACCTGACCGCGATCTGCCCCAGCGCCCGCACCGCGATGCTCGAGGTCGCCGGAGCGCTGCGCATGGGCCTCGGGCTGGCCACCGGCCAGCCGGCAGCCTCCCTCGCCTGATACCCAGGTTCCTTGGCTCATACCCCTAGGGGGTATACACTCCAGAGGTGCAACGCAAACTCCACCCATAGGGTGGAAAAAGCGTTGCACCCGGGTCATGGCGGCTGACGAAACGATTCACGGATACACCGAGAGCCGCGAGGCGGTGCTGAAGCGGTTGCGCCGGATCGAGGGACAGGTGCGCGGTGTCGAGCGGATGGTCGAGGAGAACCGCTACTGCATCGACGTCGTCACCCAGGTGACCGCGATCCAGGCCGCTCTCGACAAGGTCGCCCTCGAGCTGCTCGCCGACCACGCCGCCCACTGCGTAGTCGGCGCGGCCAAAGCCGAGCAGGGAGAACGGACAGAGGAGTTGATGAATGCGGTTCGTCGTTTGCTTCGACATGGCTGAGCCCAGAGGCCGTCTGGTCAAGCAGTCCTAGGACGCAGGGAGCGTGGCGTGCTTTGCACGCGAGCGACCGAGGACGCCGGAATGCGCCGACCAGACGGCCTCTGGGCTACTCGTATTGGAGGGACTCGAGGACGTTCAGGCGGGAAGCGCGGCGAGCGGGGGCGATCGCGGCTAGCACGCCGATCACGGCGGCGAAGACGAGGAGGCCGATCAGCGAGCCGATCGGGTAGGAGAGGGTGAAGCCTTCGTCCTTCAGCGGCTGCGCAATCAGGGCGGCGAAGACGAGGCCGAGCGCCATGCCGAGGATCGCGCCGATCAGTGCCGTGATCACCGCCTCGTAGCGGATCATCGTCCGCACCTGGCGGCGGGTCATGCCGATCGCCCGCAGCATCCCCAGCTCCCGCGTACGTTCGTGGATCGAGAGCGCCAGCGTGTTGGCGATGCCGAAGAGCGAGACCACGATCGCCAGGAAGAGCAGCGCGTAGACGAGGTTGACCAGCTGGTCAACCTGTTCTTCGCGGCTTTCCTTCAGTTCCTGTTGGTTGAGCACTTCGGCGACCGGGAAGGCCGCTTCCACTCCCCTGGTGAGCAGCGCCTGCACTTCGGCCTGGTTCGCGCCCGGCGCCGTTTCGACGAAGTCGATCGTGTCCTGGCGCTGGCCGAGCTGGCGCGCCATCGCCGCCTGGGTGATCATCACGCTGCCGAAGACTTCGAGCTTCGACTTGAACTCGCCGGCGACCTCGAAGCTCGGCCGGTTGCGAGTCTGGCTGAGCAGGCGGAAGCGGTCACCGACCGTGAGCCCATGGTCGGAAGCGAAGCCCTCGGAGACGATCGCCTGGCCGTCGCGCAGCCGGCGCAGAGTCGCCGGGCTCCCCTTCTTCCATTCGATGTCGACCAGTTGCTGGATGTCCCTGCTCGGAGCCGAGACCTTCGTCCCGCTGCCACCGGGCAGGAGCTTGGCCTGCTCGCGGCGGATCGTCGCCACCGTGCTGACGCCGGGCACCCGGCGCGCCGCCCGCGCCGCGCCGGCGGGAATCGGCGAGAAGCCGTCGCTGTTCTGGATCACCAGGCCGCCGGCGAAGTTTTCGTCCACCACCTGGGCGACCGAGCTCTTCAGCCCGGCGGCGAAAACGGTGACGAAGGCGACGACTGTGAGGCCGATCATCAGCGCCGCCGCGGTGACCGCGGTACGGCTCGGGTTGCGCTGGGCGTTCTCGCGGGAGAGCCGGCCAAGCAGGCGACGCGCCCGCTCCAAGGGCCAGCCAGCAATCGCCGCCAGGGGGCGCACCAGGTAGGGGCTGAAGAACGAGACGGCGAAGATCATGACCACCGCGCCGCCGCCGATCAGCCCTGCCGCGGTGCCCGCCGAGGCGCCGCCGAAGAGACCGATCAGGATCATCGCCAGGCCGGCAAGGCCGAGCAACAGCGAGGCGGCGATGCCGAGCAGGCGGCGCCGGCGGCTCGGCGCGGGGGCAGTCGCCCGCAGGGCGGCGAGCGGCGGCACACGGGTGGAACGGAGGGCCGGCACCAGCGAGGCGAGCATGGTGACGACGATCCCGACCAGCAGCGAGACGATCACCGTGCGCGACTCCATCACCAGGCCGGTCGTCGGCAGATCGATTTCGAACGCTTCCAGCAGGGCATTGAGCAACATCGCGACGAGGAAGCCCCCGCCGATGCCGATGACCGCCCCGAGCAGACCGATCGCCAGCGCTTCGACGACGACGTCGGCGAGGATCTGGCGCCGCGAGGCGCCGAGCGTACGCAGCATCCCAAACTCGGCGATCCGCTGGGCGACGGTGATCGAGAACGTGTTGAAGATCAGGAAGGAGCCGACGAGGATCGCGATGAAGGCGAAGACGAGCAGGAAGATCTGCAGGAAGCTGAGGTTTTCGCGGATTTCTTCGGAGCCGCGATCGGCGTTTTCCTGGGCGGTCTCGACCTTGACCCCGGAGGGCATCTCGGCCGCGACCCGGCGCTTCAGCACCTCCGGCGAGACGCCCTTGGCGGCCGCAACCGAGATCTGGTCGAAGCGACCGACCTTGTGGGTGAGCCGCTGCGCCACCGGCAGCGTCACCTGAGCGATGCTGGCGCCGCCGAAGGAGGCGCCGCCGAGCCGGCTGAAGCCGACCAGCTCGAAGGAACGGGCGCTGCCCTGGCCGATCAGCTTGATCCGTTCGCCGAGCTGCAGGCCGGAGGCTTCCGCCGCCGCCTTGTCGATCGAGGCTTCGGTCGGCCCGCGGGGCCGGTGTCCCTCAACGTAGGTGAGCGACTCGAGCGGTCCGGGCAGCGTCGAGGAGATGAACTTCGGCGCGAATTTGTTGCCGATCTTGTTGCCTTCGGAATCGAAGAAGCCGCCGGGAGTGAAGATCGCGCCGGCGGCGAGCTTCACGCCGGCGGTCCTTTGCACCCGCGGCAGCAGCGAGGCGCCGACCGTCGGGACTTCGCCGTTTTCCTGTTTGACCGGGTTCTCGGCCGTGATCACGACGCTCGTGCCCTTCAGCGACTCGCCGAAGATTTCGTCGAAGGCGGCGAAGATCGTGTCGGTGAGAACGTAGGAGCCGGCGACAAAGGCGACCCCGATCACGACCGCGAAGGTCGTCGCCACGGCGCGCGCCTTGCGCGCCCAGAGGCTCTTCAGGGCGAGGCTAGTCAACCGTCTTCATCAGCTCGATCACCTGGTCGGTCGAGCCGGGCGCGGCGTCGTGGACGATGCGCCCGTCGCGCAGGGTGATCAGCCGGTCGGCGTGGGAGGCGGCGCCGGGGTCGTGGGTGACCATGATCACCGTCTGACCGAACTCGTTGACGGCGCGGCGCAACAGCTGCAGCACGTCCTCGCTCGCCTTCGAGTCGAGGTTGCCGGTCGGCTCGTCGGCGAAGACCACCGCTGGTTTGGAGACCAGCGCGCGAGCGACCGCCACCCGCTGCTGCTGGCCGCCGGAGAGCTCTGCCGGGCGGTGCGTGCGCCGGTCCTCGAGGCCGACGGTGCGGATCAGCTGGTCGACCCACGCCTGGTCAGGCTTGCGGCCGGCAATCGAGAGCGGCAGCACCAGGTTCTCCTCGGCGGTGAGGACGGGCAGCAGGTTGAAGAACTGGAAGACGAAGCCGAGCTTCTCGCGGCGCAGCTTGGTCAGCTCGCGATCGTCGAGCCCGGTGATCTCCCGCCCGTCGATCGTGACCGTGCCGGCGGTCGGCGCGTCGAGGCCGGCGAGGATGTGCATCAGCGTCGACTTGCCCGAGCCCGAGGGGCCCATGATCGCCGTGAACCGGCCCCGGTCGAAGCCGGTGCTGACCTCGACCAGGGCATCGACCGCCGCTTCCCCCTCGCCATAGCGCCGAGAGATGCCGGCGGCTTCGACCACCTTGCCGTTCGCTCCAGCCACGCCCGTCACGGTATCGGAGCCGATGCCCAACCTTGCTCAACCCGACGTGAGAATCCTCACGGGCACGTCCAACCGCCCGTGCCTGACTTCAGGCGTCAGATGTGGTCCCCAAGGTCAGGCACGCCCCTGCAGGTAGCCTGCGGCCGGATGGCGCTGGCGGACGAGTTCGACGGATTTCTGGTCGACCTGGATGGGGTCGTCTGGGAGGGTCGCGAGCTTCTGCCGGGGGCGGTGGAGGCGTTGCGGGCGCTGCACGACGCGGGCAAGGAGATCGTCTTCGTCACGAACAACTCGGTGAAGTCGCCCGCGGCCTATGCGGCGCGCCTGCGCGATGCCGGGGTCCCGGTGGCCGATCACCGTGTGGTCACGAGTGGAGTCGCCACCGCACGGCTCGCGGTGGAACGGGTGGGGGACGGGGCGACGGCGTTCGTGATCGGCGCGCCAGGCTTCAAGGAAATCGTCGCCGCGGCCGGACTGAGACTGGTCGACGGCGAGGCCGGCCAGGCAGCTGATGCGGTCGTGGTCTCGGCCCACCGCGAGTTCGACTACGCCGAGCTGCTCACCGCCACCCGCGCCCTGCAGAACGGCGCGGCGCTCTTCGGCACCAGCCGCGATCCGACCCTGCCGATGCCCGGGGGGGCGTGGCCGGGGACCGGCGCAACGCTGGCAGCGGTGGAGACCGCGTCGGGAAAGCTGGCCGAGATCGGCGGCAAGCCCGAGCCCCATCTGTTCGAGGAGGCGCGGAGCCTGGTCGGTGACGCCAAGCGAGTGGCGATGGTCGGCGATCGCATCGCCTCCGACGTCGAGGGGGGGCGACGAGCCGGGCTGGAGACGATCCTCGTGCTCAGCGGCGCCTGCACGCGCGCCGAGGCCGACGCCGCCGACCCGGCACCCGACCACGTCCTCGACGACCTCGCCGGGCTGCTCGCATGAACGCCGCGCACGGCTCCGGCCACGAGCGACCGGGGCTCGCCTTCGCCGGGATCTTCCTCGTCACCTTCCTCGGCCTGCTCGCGGTCGGCGCGGTCCTGCCGGTGCTGCCGCGCTACGTGCACGGGCCGCTCGATGCCGGCAACGTCGCGGTCGGGGTGGTGATCGGCTCCTACGCGATCACCGGCCTGCTGCTGCGCCCGGTCGCCGGGCGCTTCGCCGACCACCGCGGGCGCAAGCCGACGGTCGTCGTCGGCTCCTCCCTGGTCGCGCTGGCCGGCTTCCTCTACCTGCTGCCCCTCGGCGTACCGGGCCTGATCGGCGCCCGGCTCTTCCTCGGCGCCGGCGAGGGCGCCGTCTTCACCGCCGGCTCGGCCTGGATCGTCGACCTGGCGCCGCTCGAGCGCCGCGGCCGCGTGATCGGCCTCTACGGCCTCGCCGTCTGGTCTGGACTCAGCGTCGGGCCGCTGCTCGGCGAGCTGATCCAGCACGCCGGCGGCTACAGCGCGGTCTGGCTGCTGGCCGGGGTGCTGCCGCTGCTGGGGGCCGCGGTCGCCAGCCGAGTCCCCGACCCCTTCCGGCCCTCGCCGCGAATCGAGGAGGAAGACCACCCGCTGATCGCGAGGGAGGCGGTGCGGCCGGGAACGGCGCTGGCGCTGGGCTCGATCGGCTACGGGACGATCGCGGCCTTCGTCGTCCTGCTGCTGGAAGCGCGCGGCGTGGGTCACGGAGCGACCGTGTTCGGCGCCTTCGCGACGATGGTCGTGCTCACCCGACTCGCCGGTGGCGACCTGCCGGATCGAATCGGGCCGGCGCGAGTCGCGACCGCGGCCGCCTGCGTCGAGGCGATCGGCCTGGCGGCGATCGCCGTCGCCCACGGCCTGCTGGTGGCGCTGGCCGGCGCGCTGGCGATGGGCGCCGCCTTCTCGCTGCTCTACCCGTCGCTCTCGCTGATCGTCGTCAACGACGTCTCCGACCGCCGGCGCGGCGCGGCGCTCGGCACCTTCACCGCCTTCTTCGACGCCGGCGTCGGCTTCGGCGCCCCGCTGGCCGGGGCAGCCGCCGCGCTGACGAGCTACGAGGGCGCCTTCATCCTCGCCGCAACGATCGCCCTCGTCTCCGCGACGACGATCGCCCTCGTGATCGCCCCCCG
>CAZQET010000120.1:0-2218 GCA_964591825.1 uncultured Conexibacteraceae bacterium | reverse complement strand
TTCGACCACGGCGGTGGCGCCCGGAGGCGGCGGGCCGGGGTTGGTGCGGGTCAGCGGCCGACCCGCGGCGTCCTCCAGGCGACAGACCAGGTCGATGCCTTCGATTGCGAGCAGCGCCTCGCGCACCGCGTGCGGCTCGGGGCCCCCTCCCTCTCTCGGCAAGAGATAGACGTGGGCGGCGCGGCCGGTGGGACCGACCGCGAGCTGGGCCGTCTCGGGGCGCTCCTGGGATGGCTGCAGCACCGCCCATTCGCGAGCCAGCAGCTCGGCCAGCGGCAGACCACGATGGACGTCGGTCTGGGCGTGGTCGGCGACCACGATCACCGCGTGGCGGTCGAGGAAGGCGTCAGGGCCGCCCGCCGCATCGAAGAGCTTGCCGAAGCAGTGGTCCGCCTTGGCGATCGACTCGACGGTCGCCTCGGGACCGAAGCGATGCGAGTAATTGTCGTTGTCGGGGAGGGCGAAGAGCAGGAAGTCGAAGTCCTCGGCATGGACCAGCTCGGCCGCGCAGCAGGCCGAGTAGCCGTCGCGGCTGCCCGGGATGGACGTCGACCTGCAGGGAACCTCGCGGCTGGCGTAGAGGTCGCCGTAGAAGAGCTCGGCCGGCCCCCAGGTGTGGTGGCGGAACTTGAGCCGGGTGGCGTCGACCGCGCGGCGCAGCAGACCCTCCAGCGAGACCTGGTGGCGACGCCGGCCGCGGTAGATCAGAAACGGCGTACAGGCGGTGCGCAGGCCGGCGTCGTCGAGCTGCTCGAAGAGCGTCTCGACGCCCGGGTTGAGGTGGGCGAGGTTCATGTTGTAGACGAGGTCGTAGAGAGCGCGGAAGACCCCGAAGGCGCGGCTCGCCTCGAGCGAGGAGCCGTACTCGACGTAGCGCCGCTCGAGCCGGTGGTACCAGTTCATGCCGCTGATCCAGTGGCCGTCGGCGGCGCGGCCGGTGACGATCTCGGCGCTGGCCACCGGCGTCACCGAGGGGAAGCTGGAGACGCAGTCGGGGACGAGGACGCCGCGCTCCAGCAGGGTGCCGAAGTTGGGGGCGCGACCCTCTTCGACCGCGCGTTCGAGCATGTCGGTGCGCAGCGAGTCGACGTAGGTGAGGACCAGCTTCTTGGCGGGCACTTCGACCATCATGCTCGATGGCCGGAGCTGGCTAGCGCAGGACTCTGAGGCCGGCGTGTTTGCGCTGTGCCCGGCGGCGGCGTGAGATCCCCAGCCAGATCAGCGCGGCGACGATCAGCAGCGTCGCCGGTGGGATCAGGATCGCGATCGCGAGGACGATCAGGGCGGCCACCGAGACGAGGAAGCCGAGGGCGCCCGCGCCGCTGCCCTCGCGGCGACCGGCCCCGCCGACCACGTCGCTGACCACGATGCAAGCGAAGACCGCGCCGATCAGGCAGAAGAGGGCGCCGGCGGCGACGTTGACGTTGGCACTGCCGGAGAGCAGGGCGCCAAGCACGATCGCGATCACGCCGGCGAGAATCGTCATTCGGCCACGGGCGGAGCCGTGCGTGCCGGTCGTGCCGGCGAGCATCCCGACCGCCAGGCCGATGCCGAGCTCGAGGCAGATGCCTGAGAAGGATCCCACGCCGAAAACCTAACTCGCCGAGCCGGGCGGTGCCGATTCGGCACACTATCCCCCATGCCCGAACCGCCCCACCGGCGCCGAGCGCACGCCAGCAGCAGCGACCTCGAGCGCTACGCGGGCCTCTTCGCCGAGCGCACCCGCGTGATGCGCTCCTCGGCGATGCGCGACCTGATGGCGGTGACCGCCCGGCCAGAGGTGATCTCGCTCGCCGGCGGACTGCCCGACACCTCGACCTTCCCGCCGCAGGCCTTCGCCGCCCAGATGACGCGGATCGCCCAGGAGTCGGCCGCCGAGGCCCTCCAGTACGGGCCCACCGAGGGCTTCCGCGAGACCGTCGACTGCATCATCGAGGTGATGGGCGCCGAGGGAATGCTGCCCGACCCCGATGACGTGATCGTCACCACCGGCGGCCAGCAGGCGATCGACCTGATCTGCAAGATCCTCATCGACCCGGGAGACGTGGTGATCTGCGAGGCCCCGACCTACCCCGGCGCGGTGCCGGTGTTCTGCAGCTACCAGGCCGACGTCGTGCAGATCGAGTGCGACGAGGACGGGATGCGCATCGAGGAGCTCGAGGACGTGCTGGTGCGCCTGGACAGCGAGGGGCGCCGTCCCAAATTCGTCTACTCGGTG
>CAZQET010000119.1:0-4171 GCA_964591825.1 uncultured Conexibacteraceae bacterium | reverse complement strand
CGTCGGCCATGGCGCCGATGATAATCGTGACCCGTGCCCGACCTCGCGCTGCCACTCGCGGACCTGCTGCCGCACTCCTTCGGCCCCTACGTGGCGCTCGTCCTGGTCGGCTTCGCCATCGGGATCCTCGGCCACCTCACCGCCGCCCGCTGGCTGGTTGCGGCCGGCATCATCCTGATCTTCCTCGGCGCCCTGCTCTTCCCGCTGGCGGTCAACCTCACCCAGGAAAATCCACGCGCGGACAGCCCGCGACAGATCGAAGCGCCGGCCGAAGGCGCGCAGCCGATCCAAATAGTCCCCTGAGCGGCCCCGCGAAACCGGCGTCTGACTCTAGGGCGTCGAGCGCTGCCCACCCGCTAGCTTTACGAGGACGCTCACATCGATTCTCGCCAGGGAGGACCATCGCATTGACCCGAGCCCGCATCGCCGCCCTCTTCGTCGCGCTCGTCGCGCTCTCTGCCACGCTCGCCGCCTGCGGAGGCGGGGGAGGTAGCAGCGACCCACAATCCATCGTCGACGAAGCGACCCTGAAGGGCGTCGAAAGCGGCGACCTCGACCTCTCGGCCAAGGTTGGCATCGAAGGGCAGAAACCGGGCAACCTCGACGTCAGCCTCTCGGGGCCGTTCCAGAGCGAAAGCGAAGCCGAATGGCCTGAGCTCGACCTCGCCTTCGCGGCCAAGGGAAGCGTGGGCGGCAAGAAGATCGACCGCGAGGGCGGACTGACGCTGCTCGGCGACAGGGCCTACGTCGGCTATGAAGGGACCGAGTACGAAGTCGACGCGACCACCTTCAACATCGTCAAATCGCTGATCAAACGGCAGTCGGGCCAGGGTGGCTCCAACGAAGTCAGCGCCTGCCAGGGAGTGCTCAGCGAACTCGAAATCTCCGACCTTGTCGACCATCTGAAGGACGAAGGCAGCGCTGAAGTCGGCGGCACCACCACCAACAAGGTGAGCGGCGATCTCAGCACGTCGGGGGCGCTGGAAGCGTTCAGCGACCTGGTCGGCGATCCCGCCTGCGCCGAACAGCTCAGCGCCGCCGGTGCGCTCCCCTCGGTTGCCGAACTCGGCAAGGCGAAGAGCACCGTCAAGAACGCGATCGAGTCGGCCCACGTCGTGCTCTACGTCGGCGACGACCACATCATCCGCCGGATCGTCGCCCAGGCGACGATCGAACCGCCGAAGGGCTCCAAGGAATCGGCGAAAAAGGTCGACGTTGACATTGACATGACCCTGACCGGAGTCAACGAAGATCAGACGATCTCGGCCCCCGGCAACGCCAAGCCGCTCAGCGATCTCTTCCTCAAGCTGGGCATCAACCCGCTCGAACTGCTCGGCGCTCTGCAGCACGGCGGCGGCGTGCAGGGCCTTGGCAAGCTGCTCGAAAAGCTCGGTGTCGGCGGCTCTTCGAGCGGCGGGCAGCAGTCCTACTACGAATGCCTGGGCAAGGCGCACACCGCGGCCGACATCCAGAACTGCACGGGGTTGCTCCAGTAGCCGCGTTTCTGCGCACTCCATATGGCTGGCCCTACCTGCTGACGCCGCTGATCCCGCTGGCGGTGGCGCTGGACCTTGCCGGTGCCGCGGCGGGCTTGGTATTCGTCACGTCGGCGCTCGGCATCGTGCCCACCGCCGCCCTGATGGGGCGCGCCACCGAGGAGCTTGCGGCGCGCTCCGGACCGGGCATCGGTGGCCTGCTCAACGTCACCTTCGGCAACGCCCCCGAGCTGATCATCGCCCTCTTCGCGCTCGGCCAGGGCCTGCACGAGGTGGTCAAGGCCTCGATCGTCGGGTCGATCATCGGCAACGTCCTGCTCGTCCTCGGCGGGGCGATGCTCGTCGGCGGCATCGGCCGCGAGAAGCAAACCTTCAGCCGCACCAGCGCCAGCGTGCAGACCTCGATGCTGCTGCTCGCTGCCGCGGCGCTGCTGATGCCGGCGATCTTCGAGCTGGTCGAGGGCAAGGGCCTGCCGCTTCCCGGCGCCGAGATCGTCGACTACGGCGGCACGGTCGAGCACCTCTCGCTCGCCGTCGCGATCGTTCTCATCGCCACCTACGCGGCCGGGCTCCTCTTCTCGCTGAAGACCCATCGCGACCTCTTCAACCCAGAGTACGAGGACGAGGGGACCTGGGGCTGGTCGACGCGAACCTCGATCCTCGTCCTGGCGATCGCCGGCGTGCTCGTCGGGGTCATGTCCGAGGTCCTGGTCGGCTCGATTAGCGAGGCCTCGCACGCGATCGGCCTCTCGGAGTTCTTCATCGGCGTGATCGTCGTCGCGATCGTCGGCAACGCCGCCGAGCACTGGGTCGCCGTCCTGGTCGCGAAGAAGGACAAGATGGACCTCTCGGTCAACATCGCGATCGGCTCTGCGTCTCAGGTTGCGCTCTTCGTGGCCCCGGTGCTGGTTCTCGCCTCCTTCTTCATCGGCCCGCACCCGCTCGCCCTCGTCTTCAACGGATTCGAGCTCGGCGCGATCCTGCTCGCCGTGCTGATCGCCAACTACGTCACCCAGGACGGTGAGTCGACCTGGTTCGAGGGCGTACAGCTGCTCGCGGTCTACGTAGTCTTCGGAATCGCCTTCTACTACGCCTGAGCGGATGCTCAGAGCTCGGCGAGGGCTTTCAGAACCACATCGTCGTGCGTTTTAGGCGAGACCTTGGGGAAGACCCTCGCGATCTTGCCTTTCGGATCGACGATGAAGGTGGCGCGCTGAACGCCCATGTACTTCTTGCCGTACATCGACTTCTCGACCCAGGTGCCGTAGGCCTCGGCGACCGAGTGGTCGGCATCGGCAAGCAGAGTGAAATCGAGATCGAATTTGTCGGCGAACTTCTTCACCGCTCCAACCTCGTCAGGTGAGATGCCGATCACGCGGGTGCCGGCAGCCGCGTAGTCGGCGCCACGGTCGCGCACGCCGCAGGCCTGGGTGGTGCAGCCCGGGGTGTCGGCGCGGGGATAGAAGTAGAGAACGACGGTCTGACCGCGGAGGCCGGAGAGGCTGACCTGCTCGCCGTCCTGGTCGGGCAGGGTGAAGTCGGGTGCCGCCTCGCCGGCTTCGAGCACTACTCGGCGTCCTCGCGGCCGGGGTCCTGGCCGTTCTCGCCTTCGTCGTACTCCTCGTCGCCCTGTTCGAGGGCGGTCTCCGAGACGGAGTCGCGGGCGCCCGGGTGGTAGCTCGTCTGGAAGCTCTCCAGCGCCTGGTCGCGGCGGTCTTCGTCGATCGGCACCTCGTCGGAGATGCGCACCCAGTCGGCGCCCTCGTAGGCCTCCATGTTGAAGACCTCCTGGTCGAGCGAGGTCGAGTCGTCGACGACCACCAGCACCTCCGTCTGGGGATTGAAGTAGGTCCCGGGCTGGTTCAGCAGCTCCTCGACTTCGTAGAGGTTCTCCTCAGCGGCTCCGGCCATCAACGGCCCAATCCTATGAAATCGGCGACCTGTCGCTCGACCTCGGCCTCGACGTCGAGCGGCTCTTGTCCGCGACGCATGCGCCGTTCGTTGCGAGCCACGACAATTTCGCGCACTTCGTCGCGCAGCTTCTCGTCGAGGCCGCGTTTTCTGCCGGCCTTGCCGCTCAGCTCGGAGTCGATCAGCGCCGAGACCTCGGCCTCGACGTCGAGCGGCTCCTCGCCGCGCTTCACCCGCCGGTAGGACTTCGCCTCGAGCATCTGCCGCGCCTCGGCAGCCTGGATGGCGAGGTCGATCTCCGGCGAGGGCTGGGCCATGCGCGGCGGCGTCATCGAGTGCATGACCCCGAAGCGGCCTTTGCCGATCTCCTTCCAGGCGCCGCCGGAGCGCATGAACCAGATGGCGGCGACGGGCAGCACGAAGAGGGTGATCGCGGCCAGCACGTAGCCGCTCTCCAGGTAGGTCAACGCCAGTGGGCAGACCATGCGTCCAAGGGTAGGGGTCTCGCTCCCATGCCGCTATCCGATACCCTTGGACCTTGGTTGACTGACCAGTCAATCGGTGGTCGTCGCCTGCTGGCGAGGCCGCATCTCAAAGGCTTACGCAACGACCAAGAAGGAGCCTCGACCAGTGGTTGACTTCACCCTCACCGACGAGCAGAAGGATCTGCGCGAGATGGCGCACAACTTCGCGGAGAACGAGATCCGCAAAGTGGCCTGGGAGTACGACAAGGACGGCACCTGGCCCCAGGACATCATCGACAA
>CAZQET010000118.1:0-1620 GCA_964591825.1 uncultured Conexibacteraceae bacterium | reverse complement strand
TGTTCCGGGCTCGAGGGCCCCTGGCCACCACGGGCGTCGGCGACGTTGCCGCTGACCGTCGAATTGAAGAACCTCAACGGTGCGCCGACGACGAAGAGGCCGGCGCCGGAGACCGTCCCCCCGCTTTTGCCGCTGCCGCCGACGACGGACGCGGTGTTTTCGCTGACGGAGCTGTTGACCAGTTCGAGCGATCCGTTGACGGCGAAGAGGCCCGCGCCGGAGGCCGCCCCTCCGGGATTGCCCGGCGAGCCGTTGGCGTTGATGGTGTTGTGCGTGACCGATACGCCCTGCAGGCTGAGGTCTGCGTTGACGCTGTAGAGGCCGGCGCCGGAGCCGGCGCCGCCGACGACGTTGCCATCGCGGATCGTCAGGTTGTCGAGGTTCAGTTCGAGCGGCCCGACGACGTTGAGCACGCCGAATGCGCCCCCCGCGCGGACCGCGGTGTCCGCGGCGGAATGGCCGACGATCGTCAGGTTCTTTTTGATCGTCAGCGATTCGCTGGTCAGCGTGTACGTGCCGGCCGGCAGCGAGATGACTTCGCCGGCGGGCGCGGTCGCGACCGCTTCGCGCAGAGAGCCCGGGCCGCTGTCGTTCCCGTTGGCGACGGTGATCGTCGCCTGCGCGCTGCCGGCGAAGAGCAACCCGAGTGCGCTCGTAAGGACGACTATGAGGAGGGGCCGGACGCGCGACACGGCGACAGCCTACCTTCGCCTATCCGACCGGACAAGGGCCTGTGCGCTCAGCCGACGTGTCCGCCCGGCATCCGGTCGTCGTGGCCGCTGCAGTCGTCGGGCTGCCAGCCGGGGACGGTGTTGCCCTCCGGTGGGATCGGGTGCTCCTTGAGGAGCCGGGCGAGGTGGGTGACGTTGTGGGACATCCACCTGGCGGTCTTCTGCGTATAGGGGTGGTCCCTCCCGCCCGCCTCGAGGAACGAGGGCCCCGGGCCCGCGTCGCCGACCCAGTAGGTGTCGGCGTTGGGCGGGATCGCGCAGCCGAGGTGCGTGAGGTTGAAGAGGGTCGTTTCCGCACAGGCGTGCGCGCCGTCCTCGTTGCCCGTCACCACCACGCCGCCGACCGTGTTGTAGAGGGGGTACTGCCCGACGTCGTTGGTCGAGTTGTAGGTGCCGTCGAGCCGCTCGATCACCATCTGGCTGACGCTGTTGCGGACGCCGAACCAGATCGACATGCCGATGATCAGGATGTCGGCCGCCAGCACCTTCTCGAGAATCCGCGGCCACTCGTCCCCCTCCCCCATGTCGGAGACGACGCCGAAGGGGATCTCGTAGTCGACCGGGCGCAGCGTCTCGTGCCTGACGCCGAGGTCGTCGAAGTGGCCGGTGACGATGTCGATCAGGCCCTGGGTGTTGGAGGGCTCGGGGGACTTCTTCAGGGTGCAGTTGAGGATCAGCGCGTTGAGTTCCATGCGCGGCATCCTCCCTTTCGCCCAGGACCCATGCAAGGCGACGCGCGCAGGTAGCCTGGAGGGTCGTGATCGCAGCCACGATCAGCTCCGAACCCGCCGCCGGGGTGACCGTCCTCGCGGCGCTCGCCGCCGGCATCGTCTCCTTCCTCTCGCCCTGCGTGCTGCCGCTGGTCCCCGGCTACCTCTCCGCTGTCAGC
>CAZQET010000117.1:0-2620 GCA_964591825.1 uncultured Conexibacteraceae bacterium | reverse complement strand
GCCGATCCAGACGACGACGAGGATCGCGTCGGCGAGCGGCCCACTGAGGACGAGCAGGGCGAAGGGCGTGTAGGTGCCGGCGATGAGGAAGAAGATCATCGAGTGATCGAGCCGGCGCATCCAGCGGCGCACGTTGGGCCGCGTCCAGTTGACCCGGTGGTACAGCGCGCTGGTGCCGAGCAGGGCCGAGAGGCTGGCCGCGTAGATCGCGACCGCGAGCGTCGCCTTCGGCGTCTTCGCGGCGACGATCAGGCCGGCGCCGAGGAAGAGGGAGACGAAGAAGGCCCACTCGTGCGAGACACCGCGCAGGCGCGGCTTGACCGCGGCGAGCGCGTCTTTGGCCGCCTCGGCCTTCTCGATCGCCGCTTCCCGCGCCGCACCCGCTCGCTCGCCCATCCGTTCAGCGCCCCCACGGAGGTCTTCGACCATGTCGGCAGGGTACCCGGACTTTGTGCCGACAATGCGGGATTGACACCATGTAGCGCAGGCGAATTGCAATAGATCTTTCGCAGGTCGTGCGTAGCCCGCGTGAGCTGGCACCTGTTCCGTCCGCACCAAAGGCAATCCTGGGCAGTCCCCCCTGAAAGTCGCCGCGAGAGGAGAATTTCGATGTCCAAGACCGCAACCAGCGCCCCCCAGACCGGTCTGCAGGGCCTCTCGATAGAGCGGCGATTCTCGACTGCCGGGACCCATCCGTTCGACGAGGTCGAGTGGGAGACCCGGGACGCGGTGATCGGCAACCCGGAGAGCCCCGCCTTCGAGCAGCGCGGGGTCGAGTTCCCGGCCTCCTGGTCCCAGAACGCGACCAACATCGTCGCCCAGAAGTACTTCCGCGGCCAGCTCGGCAGCGACGAGCGCGAGTCCTCGGTCAAGCAGATGATCGGCCGCGTCGCCGGCACGATCTCCGGGTGGGGGCGTGAGGGCGGCTACTTCGCCTCGACCGAGGACGCCGACGCCTTCGAAGCCGAGCTGACCTCGATCCTGCTCAACCAGAAGGCCGCCTTCAACTCGCCGGTCTGGTTCAACGTCGGCTTCGAGGAGCGGCCGCAGTGCAGCGCCTGCTTCATCCTCAGCGTCGAGGACAACATGGACTCGATCCTCGATTGGAACACCAAGGAGGGCAAGATCTTCCGTGGCGGCTCCGGCTCGGGCATCAACCTCTCCAACATCCGTGGCTCGATGGAGCCGCTCGCCAAGGGCGGCACCGCCAGCGGACCGGTCAGCTTCATGCGCGGCGCCGACTCCTGGGCGGGGACGATCAAGTCCGGCGGCAAGACGCGGCGGGCGGCGAAGATGGTCGTGCTCGACGTCGACCACCCCGACATCGTCGACTTCGTTTGGTGCAAGGCCAAGGAGGAGGAGAAGGCCCAGGCGCTGGCCGAAGCGGGCTTCGACATGCGGCTCGACAGCGACTCCTTCCACTCGATCCAGTACCAGAACGCCAACAACTCAGTGCGGGTCACCGACGACTTCATGGAGGAGGTCGACGCCGGCGGCGAGTGGAAGCTCCTCGCCCGCACCACGGGTGAGCCGGTCGAGCACATCGACGCGCGCGACCTGATGAACCAGATTGCCGACGCGGCCTGGCGCTGCGCCGACCCCGGCGTCCAGTACGACACGACGATCAACCGCTGGCACACCTGCCCGGAGTCGGGTCGGATCAACGCCTCCAACCCCTGCAGCGAGTACATGCACGTCGACGACTCGGCCTGCAACCTGGCCTCGCTCAACCTGATGAAGTTCCGCCGCCCCGACGGCAGCTTCGACGTCGAGGACTTCGAGCACGCGGTCGACGTCGTCTTCCTCGCCCAAGAGATCGTCGTCGGCTTCTCCTCCTACCCGACCGAGGAGATCACCGAGAACGCCAACCGGTTCCGCCAGCTCGGCCTCGGCTACGCCAACCTCGGCGCCCTGCTGATGTCCGACGGCCTGCCCTACGACTCCGACGAGGGCCGCCACGTCGCCGCCGCGATCACGGCGCTGATGACCGGCCGCGCCTACCGCCAGTCGGCGCTGATCTCGGCCGGGGCGACCGGACCGTACGAGGAGTACGAGCGCAATCGCGAGCCGCACAACGGTGTCATGCGGATGCACCGCGACGCCGCCCACGACATCGACGGCACCGGGATCAAGGGCGAGCTGCTCGAGGCCGCGCAGCGAGCCTGGGACGAGGCGGTCGAGCTCGGCGAGGAGCACGGCTACCGCAACGCCCAGGCGACGGTGCTGGCCCCGACCGGGACGATCAGCTTCCTGATGGACTGCGACACGACCGGGATCGAGCCCGACTTCTCACTCGTCAAGTTCAAGGAGCTGGTCGGCGGCGGGCAGATGACGATCGTCAACCGCTCGGTGCCGCTGGCGCTGCGCACGCTCGGCTACGCCGAGCCCCAGGTCGAGCAGATCGACGCCTACATCGCCGAGCAGAACACGATCGTCGGGGCGCCCGGGCTCGCGGATGAGCACCTGCCGGTCTTCGACGTCGCGGTGGGCGAGCGGGCAATCTCCCACACCGGCCACATCGACATGATGGCCGCGACCCAGCCGTTCATCTCCGGGGCGATCAGCAAGACGGTCAACCTGCCCCAGTCGGCGACGATCGCCGACATCGCCGACGCCTACA
>CAZQET010000116.1:0-3671 GCA_964591825.1 uncultured Conexibacteraceae bacterium | reverse complement strand
CGCGCAGTTCCTCGACCTTGAACCCGGCCCGCTGGCCGCGCAGCAGAACCTTGTCCCAGGCGCTCGGCGCGAAGCCGACGCCGAAGGCGCGCAGCACCTCCTCGCCGAGGCCGCGCTCGGCAAGGTAGGAGCGCGCCTTTGCCGCCTCGTCGGACTCCCAAAGGTAGGCGGCGTAGAAGGCGCCGGTTCGGTCGAGCAGGTCGCCGAGGCGCCGGCGCTGCTGGCGGCGCGCCTCCGCGCGCGGGTCCTCCCGCTCGCGCTCGAGCTCGACCCCGTAGCGATCGGCCAGCAGCTCGACCGCCTCGGCGAATCCCAGCCCCTCCTTCTCTTCGATGAACTTGATCGCGTCGCCGCCGACCCCGCAGCCGAAGCAGTGGTAGAGCTTTTCCTGCGCATCGACGGAGAAGGACGGCGTGCGCTCCTCGTGGAACGGGCAGAGCCCGACCCAGCGGGCGCCCTGACGGCGCAGGTCGGTATGGGCGGAGATCACCTCGACGATGTCGACCGCCTGCTTGACCCGCTCCAGGCTCTCGCTCGAGATCAGCGCCACAGCGCGTCCTCGGGAATCGTCAGCTCCGCGTACTTGGCGATGCAGTAGCGATCGGTCATCCCCGCCAGGTAGTCGGTCGCCCGCTGCACCTCGTCGGCATCCGGATCGAGCGCCGGCACCTCCTCGGGCCTCTCGACGTAGTGCGCGAAGAGTGCCCGCATCGCGCTGTGCACGCGCTCGTGCTCGCCGCGGGCGAGCGGCCCGAGGTAGACCCGGTCGAACATGAACTTGCGCAGGCGCAGCATCGCGCCGCCGATCGCCTCACTCTGGACGATGTCGCCCTCGGCGCGGGAGCGCTCGACGATGTCGCGCACCAGCGTGTCGATCCGCGCCGATCCCATCTCGCCCAGCAGCGCGATCTCCGCCGCCGGCAGGTCCTCGGCGCGCAGCACGCCGGCGCGCAGCGCGTCGTCGATGTCGTGGTTGATGTAGGCGACGCGGTCGACCAGCTTGACGATTCGCCCCTCCAACGTCGCCGGCTTGCGTGAGCCGGTGTGGTTGAGGATGCCGTCCCGCACCGGCTCGGTCAGGTTGAGGCCGCGGCCGTCGCGCTCCAGCACCTCGACCACCCGCAGCGAGTGCTCGTTGTGGCGGAAGCCGGAGCCGCCGCGCTCGCGCAGCGCCGCGTCGAGCGCCTCCTCGCCAGCGTGGCCGAAGGGCGGATGGCCGAGGTCGTGCCCGAGCCCGATCGCCTCGGTCAGGTCCTCGTTGAGGCCGAGCGCTCGGGCGACGGTGCGGGCGATGCCACAGGCCTCGAGCGTGTGGGTGAGGCGGGTCCGGTAGTGGTCTCCCTCCGGGGCGACGAAGACCTGCGTCTTGTGCTTGAGGCGGCGGAACGCCTTGCTGTGGACGATGCGATCGCGGTCACGCTGGAACGGCGTCCGCACCGGGCTGTCGGCCTCCTCCACCACTCTCCGCGCCGGGTAGGACCGTGTCGCCCGCTCGTCGAGGAACTCACTCTCCCAAGCGCGAACGCGATCCTCGAAGGTGGTGGTTGCGGACACCGTTCGATCATATGCCTGGGCGTCGAGAACCAAGCAGGTCGGGGGATGCAGGGAGGACGACGAGGGGAGCGCACTCAGGTGCGTGACCCGAGGGGACCGACCGAAAACCCCGAGATGCGCCGGTTATCGACGTCCAGGCCGCGGAGCTGGACGTGAGCATGGTGCTCCAGCGTCTCGCGCACTGCGCGTTCAACCTGACGCAAGTCGCGCTCCTGAGCCGCCGGCGCCTCGGCCAGCGGACTGCCGATCGCCGCGACCATGAAGCGGTGCGCCTCCTCGGAGAGCGGGAAGGAGCCCGCTTCGCAGCTGATGCAGACGACGCCGCCGGCGGCGCCCGAGAAGCCACTCAGATGCTCGGCCTCACCGCAATGGGCGCAGGCGGCGAGCTCGGGGGCGAAGCCGGCGACGAGCGCCAGCTTGAGCCGGAAAGAGAGCGCCGCCTCCAGGCTCGCGGCCCTCTCGGCGGTGGGATCGTCGAGCATCTCCAGGTAGCGGCAGAGCAGGTGGAAGGCGGGCGGATTGGGATCGGTCGAGTCGAGTAGGCGCAGCACCGCGTCACAGGCCCGAGCCGCGGCGTTGAGCGCCGGCCCGGAGGCTCGCAGGCGGGGATAGCCGTCGAGCGTGGCGACGTTGGTGACCGTGAGCAGCTCGCCGCGGCCTTCGTGGAGGACCAGGTCGAGCCGGAAGAACGGCTCCAGGCGCCCGCCGAAGCGCGACTTCGGTCGCCGCGCCCCCTTGGCGATCGCTCCGATCCGGCCGCGGTTGCGCGAGTAGAGGTGGAGGATGCGGTCGGCCTCGCCGTAGCGGATGCTGCGCAGCACCACCGCCTCGGTCTTCAGCGTCGTTCCGGCCATGACCAGATGACGATGAACCACGTCCCGGATGGCCAGTTGCGATTGAGCGCTAGCGCTTGCGGCGTCGCGGACGGCGGCGCAGGCGAACCTGGCAGCTCGGGCAGTAGTAGGTGGAGCGGCCTGAGACCACGATGCGCGAGATCGGCCCACCGCAGTCGAGGCACTCCTCCCCCTCGCGTGTGTGGACGAGGAACTCGTCCTGCATCGTCCCCTTCTCACCGCGCCCGTCGCGGTAGTCGTCGATCGAGGCGCCACCGCCGTCGATTCCCGCTTTGAGGGCGGCGATGACCGCGTCGCGCAGCGCCTTGGCGTGCTCGGGCTTGAGCGAGCCGGCGGGCGAAAGCGGGTGCAGACGAGCGCGGAAGAGCGCCTCGTCGGCGTAGATGTTGCCGACGCCGGCGACGTGGCGCTGGTCGAGCAGGAAGGACTTCAGCGGTGCGGTGCGACCCGCCGCCATCCCCTCCAGCGCCTCCGGCGTGAAGTCCTCCGAGAGCGGCTCAACCCCGAGCTTGGCGAAGCGCTCCCCGAGCTTGGCATTGGCGATCAGGAAGGCCTCGCCGAAGCGGCGCGGGTCGGTGAACCAGAGCTCGCGCCCGTCATCAAGCGTGAAGCGGGCCCGCAGGTGGCGCTCCGAGGTCGAGCGCTCGGTCTCATACAGCCGATGCCCCTCCGAGGGGTCGAGCTTTTGCTGCCCCTCGACCAGCACCAGGTTGCCGGTCATCCGCAGGTGCATGACCAGAGTCCGCTCGCCATCCAACCCCAGCAGCAGGTACTTGCCCCGGCGCCCAAGCCCCTCGATCATTGCCCCGGCCACCGAGCGCTCGAGCTTGCGCGGCGGCGTCGGCCT
Source organism: uncultured Conexibacteraceae bacterium (assembly GCA_964591825.1). Lineage (GTDB taxonomy): Bacteria > Actinomycetota > Thermoleophilia > Solirubrobacterales > 70-9 > VRUE01. The sequence continues at coordinate 416 of CAZQET010000116.1, read as the reverse complement.
GCACCAGCGCGCGTCGAGCACCTCGAGCCTCTCGATCCCTCGACCGCGCAGCTCCGGATCGAGCTGCCGGCAAACCGTCTCCACCTCCGGCAGCTCGGGCATCCCCGAGTTCTATCCCTTCAGCACCCCAAGGGCGTCCGCAGAGTCAGCCAGCGGTGGCGCGGGGGTGAGCGTCGAAGTAGACCTGCTTGAGGCGCTCGCCGGAGAGGTGGGTGTACATCTCGGTGGTCGAGATATCGGCGTGGCCGAGCATCTCCTGCACGGCACGCAGGTCGCAGCCGCCGGCGAGCAAGTGGGTGGCGAAGCTGTGGCGCAGCGTGTGCGGGCTGAGCTGACCGGCCAGCCCCGCCTCGCGGGCATTGCGCTGGACGATCTTGTAGAGGCCCTGGCGGCTGAGCGGGCCGCCGCGGAAGTTG
>CAZQET010000115.1:0-17774 GCA_964591825.1 uncultured Conexibacteraceae bacterium | reverse complement strand
TGGGGGTGTGCGGCTCGGTGGCGCGCCAGGCCTCCTCGTCGAGCGTCGGCACCGAGAGGTTGACCGAGACCGGCAGCGTCTTCGCCATCCGCTCGAAGATCTCGACGTCGCGCATCACCAGTGGCGACTTGGTCAGCACCGAGACCGGTGTCCTCGCTTCCTCCAGCGCTGAGAGAATCGCGGGCATCATCCGGTAGCGGCTCTCGACCCACTGATACGGATCGGTGTTCGTCCCCAGGGCCACCAGCTCCCGCCTCCACGACGGCCGCCCAAGCTCCGCCCGCAGCAGCTCCGGCACGTTCACCTTGACCACGATCTCCCGCTCGAAGTCCCGCCCCGCGTCCATGTCCAGATACAAATGCGTGCGCCGAGCGAAGCAGTAGGCACAGGCATGGGTGCAGCCCCGATACGGATTGATCGTCCAGCCAAATCCATAGCGCCCACCCGGCACCCGGTTCAGCGCCGAGCGCGCCCGCACCTCGTGGAAGTTGATCCCCATCGCCTCTGGCGCATCGAACGTCCGAACGACAGCCTCCCCAGCCAAACCAAACAGCCTGCCTTTGCCCTCCCTCTCGACTTTCTGCTCATCCCAACGCATACGAACATATGTTCGCATACGCTTCGGTCAAGCTTCGCGACGATGGGCCGCGCTCCCTTCCGCTTACGGGAGCCTGCCCGCGATCACGTAGCGCAGCACATCGACGACCTGCTCGGCCGTGCGCGCGGTCGCTTGGGCGGCGCGGTCGACCTCCTTCAGCGCGTGGTCGAGCTCGGGGTCGTGGAGGGTGACGATCGGCTTGCCGAGGGCGGCAGCGTAGCCGGCATCGAAGGCGGCGTTCCACTGACGGTACTTGTCGCCGAAGCGAACGACGACCACGTCGGCGGCGCGGATCAGGGTCTGGGTACGGATCGCGTTGACGCCGGCGCCCATGTGATCGCGCCAGAACGGCGTCTCCTCCGGCCCGAGCGTCCCGGTTCCCGCATCGTCGGAGGCGGTGTGGTCGGTGACCGGCGCCGCGAGCTCGACCGGCAACCCCGCCTCCCGTACCCCGCTCTCGATCCGCTCCCGCCAATCCGAGTGGATCTCCCCCGATAGATAGACCCGCCAGGTCCGCTCAGCCACGGCGCCATCCTAGCCCCACCCAATTGCTGACTTCGTCTTTTTTGGTCGTATAGCGAGAGAAAAGACGAAGTCAGCCTGGTATAGTACTTGACGTGAACGTAAGAAAGAAATTTGCGGCAAAGGTCGACTCGGGGCACGAGCACTACAAGTGGTGGGCGCTCTCCTGCACCAGCCTGGGGATGCTGCTGGTGGCGACCAACTCGGGGACGCTGATCATCGCCCTGCCGGACCTCGAGCGCTCGCTCGGCACCAGCCTGCTGGAACTGGTCTGGGTGATCCTCGCCTACATGATCTCCTCGACCGTGCTGGTCCTCACCGCCGGTCGCCTCTCCGACCTCTTCGGCCGCAAGAACGCCTTCGTCGCCGCCTTCGTCGTCTTCGGCCTCGCCTCGCTGGGAGCGGGCTTTTCCGCCAACGGCACCGAGCTGATCCTCTGGCGGATCGTGCAGGGCGTCGGCGGCGCCTTCATCTTCGCCAACGGCCCGGCCCTGGTCACCGACGCCTTCCCGCGCGAGCAGCTCGGCCTGGCGATGGGGACGAACACGATGGTGGCGGCGATCGGCCTCGTCATCGGCCCGGTGCTCGGCGGCGCCCTGGTCGCGATCGCCTGGCCCTGGGTCTTCTGGTTCAACGTGCCGCTGGCGGCGGCCGGCGCCGCCTGGAGCGCCCGCACCCTGCACGAGCTGGCGCGGCCCGACTCCGAGCGCGGCCTCGACCTGGCCGGCACGACGACTTTCGTCCTCGGGCTCACCGGGCTCGTCTACGGGATCTCGCGCGGCGGCATCTCCGGCTGGGACGACCCGCTCGTGGTCGGCAGCCTGGTCGCCGCCGCCGTGCTCCTACCGCTCTTCGTCTGGATCGAGCACCGCGGCCGCGCGCCGATGCTCGACCTCGAGATCTTCCGCAATCGCATGTTCGCGGCGGCGACCGGAGCGGCCTTCATCAACGGGCTCTCGCGCTTCGCGCTGATGTTCATCTTCGTCTTCTACTTCCAGGGCGCCCAGGGCGACGACCCGATCACGGCCGGGATCAAGCTGGCGCCAATGGCGCTGGGGATGCTCGTTGCCTCGCCGCTGGCCGGGATCTGGGCCGACCGCCACGGCTCGCGCACGCTCTCCGCGCTCGGCATGCTGGTCAGCGCCGCCGCGCTGGCCGGGATGACGACACTGGAGCCAGGCAGCGCCTACTGGCAGAGCATGCTCTGGCTGGCGCTGATTGGGGTCGGCTCGGGGATGTTCAACTCGCCCAACACGGCGGCGATGATGGGCACCGTGCCGGAGCGGCGCCGTGGCGTCGCGGCCGGGGCGCGAACGATGCTGCAGAACACCGGCGCCGTGATCTCGATCGCCTTCGTGCTGGCAATCGTCACCGCGGCGGTGCCGAAACCGGTCCTCTTCGCGATCTTTTCCGGCCTCGCCTCCGGCCTCTCCGACGCCCAGCTCGCCCCCTTCATCCACAACATGCACACGGCCCTCTGGGTCCTCGCCGCCACCTCGGTCGCCGGCGCCGCCGTCTGCCTCCTGCGCCCGCGCCACGCTCCCGCCCCACTCGAGGTGCAACGCGTCGAGGTGCAACGCGCTTACCCCCTGGAGCGGGGACAAAACGTTGCACCCGTGGTGGAGGAGGCAGTGCGGGGGGAGATCGAGGCGACGCCATGAGCGCGGAGATGCGGATTGGGGACGTGGCGAAGCTGGCGGGGACGACGCCGCGGACGATCCGCTACTACGAGGAGATCGGCCTGCTCCCCGCCTCGGGCGCGCGCGAGCGCGGCGCTCACCGCACTTACGCCGAGGAGGACGTCGCGCGGCTTGCCGACCTGCTCCGCCTCAAGGACCTGCTCGGCCTCTCGCTGGAGGAGCTCAAGGCGCTGGTCGAGGCCGAGGACGCCCGCGCCGCCCTGCGCCGCGAGTGGCACGGCGGCGTCGAGGACCCGGCTCGCCGTCAGCAGATCCTTGAGGAGTCCCTCGGCCACATCGGCCGCCAACTCGACCTCGTCCGCCGCCGCCGCGCCGAGATCGCGGCGCTCGAAGAGGAGCTGCTCGCCAAGCGCAAGCGAGTTCAGGCTCGCCTCCGCGAGCTAAGCCCCGCCTGACTCCTCGAAGTGCTTCGAGAGCATCGTGACCTGGCCCTGGTAGTTCGAGCCAAGCTCCCGTCCGTATAGGCGCTCGGCCGGGGCGCTGGTGCGCTCCAGCGCCAGCTTGCAGACCGGCTGGCGGTGCTCGACCATGAACGAGACGTCGCGGGCGCGGACCTCGAGCGCGGCGCGGCTGCCGTGGCGGTCGCCGGCCGGGTCGTAGCCGAAGCCGGGGTCGAAGAAGCCGGCGTAATGGGTGCGCAGCTCGCCGGCGGTCGGGTCGTAGGCCATCATCTCGGCCGCGATCTGGGGCGGGATGCAGACTCCCTCGGCGGAGAGCAGCAGGTAGAAGATCTCCGGCTCGAGCACGATCTTCGAGCCGGCCTCGGGGAAGACCGGGTCCCAGTAGTCGGTCCAGCGGTAGGCGCGGATCCGCGAGAGGTCGATCGGCAGGCTGTTCTTCTTCGCCCGGTAGCCGACGATGCGGTCGGGCGGCCCGGAGAGGTCGACGCTGAGGAAGAGGCCGTCGGCGAGCGCCAGCTCGGACTCGCGCAGCGCGTGCGAGTCGAGATAGAGCAGCGGGAACTCGTCCTGCAGGCCGCGGATCTCGGCGTCGCTCAGCCGCACCTCGCCGCGCGCCAGCCGCAGCTGGTTGAGTGAGAGCCCGGTCCGCACCTGGATCGCGAAGGAGCGCGGCACGACCTCGAGGTAGAGCTTCCCCCGGTAGCCGGAGCGGATCTCGTCGAAGCGGTGGTGGCGGTCGGTGAGTACCCGGGTGAAGACGTCGAGCCGTCCGGTCGAGCTCTTCGGGTTGGCCTTGGCGCGCACGTCCTCGGGCAGCGCCAGCTCCTCGATCAGCGGCACCAGGTAGGGACGGTCGCGCTCGAGCACCGCCCCGTCGCGCAGGTCGATCCGCTGGAAGGCGAGCCCCTCGATCTTCTCCTCGACGGTCGAGTCGACGTCGGGCAGGAAGGAGCAGCGCAGCGCCCAGGCGTGGTCGCCGAGGCGCAGGTCAATGCTCGCCGGCTGGATCGCCTCCGGCCTGATCCGGTAGTCGCCGGAGCTGACCCACTCGGCGTCGATCGCGCTTTCGAGCGCCTGTGAGGGAAGGACGCCGTCGGAAGCAGCGCTCGTCCCCGCCGTCCCTGCGCTCGCCGCCGCTGCCGCCACGTCGCTCATAGGACCGAGATTATCCTTGCCCTCTCGGCTGACAGCCACGCACGAAGTCAGCGCAAACTCCGCAGTTCCATGCGCCGCGCTTATTCGTCGAGTCCGGGAATCGGGTCGATCGGCAACTTGCCATTCGCACGTTCTAGCTTTTCGAGATCGACGCGGTCCTGGCCACGGTTGGCAAGGCGCTTGAAACCGACCACGCTACGTAGGGCGGCTACTTGAAACGGATTGTCGCGCCATGAGCCTTCAACGGCATGAGCGGCGACCGTCTCGTAGTCGAGCGGCGGCAGCCCGCCACGCATTACGTCGATCACTCCATGGCGGCTGTCGACCCGCAGGTGGTGGGAGTCCGCGATGTCGTCGGCGGTGTAAGTCTTGCCGTCGCTGAAGCGGGTCGCATCGATCAGATCAAAAAACCTGAGAATCGCTTCATCGGTCTCCGCTCCGTCTGGCACCAACAGGTCGGAGTCCTTGGTCGCGCGGAAATAGCCATGGGCGATCACCGCAAAGCCGCCAATCACCACGTGCTTGAGTCCCGCCTTGTTTGCGTCGGCTACAACGCCGGCCAGGTCAGGTCCGCGGATCTCGCTGGGGACCATGGCCGGAGGCATGTACGGCGTTGTAGAAGGCGAACGCCTGGTCGCAGAGCTTTTGCCCGAACTCGAGGCGCTGGGGGATTGAAAGCGAGGCAGCGAACTCGGCTTCCCGACGCTCCTCTTCCTCATTGATCTTTGCCCACTCCGCCTCATGGCCTGGCGCCAAAAGTGTTTTGTGCCGAGAAGAGGGCATGGAGCAATGGTACGCCCACGATGGGCGCAACCGCGAGGAGCATGGCGTCTTGCAGGGTCTACGACCGAGCCTGGATCACGCGGCGCGCCTCGGCGGTCCCGAGGTAGGGAGTGAGCGCGAACTCCGCAATCTCCGGCAGTAAGGCCGGCACCGCCGCGGCCTCGCCGGCGAGCACGCGGCGGGCGAGCAGCGAGGCGATGCCGCCGACGACCGCCTCGTCGGTCGCCTCCGGCGGGCGTTCGCCCCCGGCCGGCGCCGGCGCTCCCTCGCGCAGGTAGGGGACGAAGCTCTGCAGAGCCGCCTGGTAGCGGTCGTAGACGCCGCGGCCGGCGCGCAGCCCCTCGACCAGCACCAGCTGCGCCTGGGCGGGTTCGGCGGCGAAGACCTCGACCAGCGCGCCGAGCGCCGCCAGCACCCCGTGGGCCCAGTCCTCGCGCTCCTCGCAGCCGGCGAGCAGCCGCGCCCGCAATCGCTCCACCGCGTCGTCGTAGGCGGCGAGGAAGCAGGCGTCCTTGGTCTCGAAGTGCTTGTAGAAGTCGCTCTTGGAGACCCCCGCCCGTTTGCCGATCGAGGCGACCGTGGTCCGTTCGTACCCTTTCTCCTCCAGGCACTCGGCCAGCGCCGCGAGCAGCCGCTGGCGCTGATTCTGCGCGACGAACTCACGCGGGAGGCCATGGCGGCCACGGGGTAGTCGTTCCACGGCGCTGGAGTCTGCCAGCAGTGCGGGTCGCCAGGACGCTCGGCCACGATGACGCGCTGTCTCCCTACTGCTCCTCCGCCACAAACCCCAGCACCCCCACCGCTTCCCCCGCAGCGAACACCGGCGCTTCGTTCTGAGCAAAGGCGGCGTTCAGCGCATCAGCCGTTGCGGGCTGCAGGGTGAGCGCTATCCCCGAGATCGAGATCGTCCGCGCCTTCGGATCAGAGGAGACGACTCCGGAGGAGGCGCTGAGGATCCCGATGCGCCCGAGCTTCCCAGGGAAGGAGGGAGTCGGCTCGAGGTCGACTTCGGCACTCAGCTGGTCAGAGCCGATTTCAAGCCAGAGTTCCTGCCAGAAGACCTGCCCGGCGCCGAGCTGCAGGGCTTCGATCACCCCACCTGTCCTCAGCGTCCCTTCCGAGCCATCCGGTGCGAGCTGCCCGCCCCTGGCGATCGGCATCGTGAAGGTGGTGCCCACGTGTTCGGCGGGATGGATCGGGTTGAGCGCCACGTAGCGGGAGGCGAGCTTCTGGGCGAAGGCGGAGTCAAAGACGAGGGTGGCTCTGCCTCCTTCTTGGATCGTTGCCAATTGGGGCTGGGCGTTCAGGGTGAGCTTGCCGAGGGGCTGGCCCGCGTAGAAGTGATGCCTTGGCCGCAGCTTCTTGTTGAGGCGGGTGGCGACCTTGGCGGTCAGGGTCAGCTCTGGGGCATGGAACTTCGTGCCGAAGCCCGCTCGCTTTGCAGAGGTCTTCTTCGAGGAGGCGATCTTTAGCTGGCCTCCCCCCACCTTGGCGATCAGGGGAGTGGGCTTTGCCTTGACTTTGATCTCTCTGAGGGGGACTTGCTTTCTTCGGTTCGAGAAGGTGAGCGTGCCTTCGGCGTTTGCCTGGCCCTTGCCTTCGGTGGGGTCCATGTGGCCACCGTCTATGGAGAGCAGCAGGCTCTGTCCCTTGCGGGTCGCTCCTTCAGAGCCACTGAGCTTGACTTCGTCTTCGGTGAGGAAGTGGGCGAAGCTCGGATCGAGGGAGAGCTTTAGGGAGCCCGAGCCCAAGGGGTCGTAGTTGGCGTGGGCCGGCGAGGCGCCGAGGGAAGCAAGCAGCAGGCAGAGGAGGAATGAAGTCAGGGCCGCCCGTCCCCCCGCCCAAATCCGATCGGTTCCCTGTCTCATTCAGCGCCCCCTTTAGGAGAGGAATTCTTCGAAATTTTGCTATCTAGACCGCCATCTGCAGCTATACTCGCCCGGTGGGCAGCGCCACCAAACGCAAGACGTCGTTCGAGATCGACACGGCCAAGCTCGAGGCGGCCAAGCAGGTGCTTGGGACCCGCGGCCTGACCGACACCGTCGACGCCGCGCTGGCGGAAGTGGTGGCTCTGCGCCGACGGCGGGAGCTGCTCGAGCTGCTCTCCACCCCAGGCGCGCTCGAGCTCGGCGATGCGGACGTCATGCGCGGTGCCTGGCGCTGAGCTTTGGCGCGCTTCCTCATCGACAAGAGCGCTTTCGCCCGCCGCCAGACCCAGGCGGAGGTTCGCGAGGTGCTCGACCCGCTGCTGCTGGGAGGAGAGATCGCCACCTGCGGCATCGTCGACCTCGAGCTGCTCTACAGCGCCAGCAGCCGGGCCAACTACCGGGCGACGGCGGAGGCGCTGCGAGGCATGCCCCGCGTGGCCGTCTCCGAGAGCGTTGTCGAGCGCGCCCTGCAGGTGCAGGCGATGCTCGCCGAGCGCTCCAGGCATCGAGGCGTGCCGCTCCCTGACCTGCTCATCGCTGCCTGCGCCGAGCAGGCTGGCCTCGTCGTCCTCCACTACGACGCCGACTTCGAGCGGATCGCCAAGCTGACCGGACAGGGCACGCAGTGGGTGGTGCCGCGGGGCAGCGTCTCCTAGGCCATCCGCTCTCATTCCTTCACCCCACAGGCCTTGTTGACGGTGACGCCCAAGGGCTTTCGCCCGGCGAAGGCGAATTCGGCGTAGGCCAGGGGGAAGGAGGTGCGCTTGGAGTGCCCTGGTGCTGGGCAGGCAGAGTTGAAGTAGGAGAGCTGGCGTCCCTTGAAGGCGTATTTGCGCCTCAGGGTGAGCTTGATGCGGTCCAGGTAGCCCCATTCGCCCAGGGCCTGGGGCAGGGAGGCGTGAAGCTCGGTGCCGTAGGGGCCCTTTGAGACGTGCCTTATCGAGAAGGGGATGACGAAGGAGGAGTTGAAGGGATGGGAGGTGAAGATCTGGGCCAGGACGGCTGGTCTTCCCTTGCTCTTGCCGTTGAAGATCGAGAGCTGTCCCTCGGTTCTGTAGGCGCCCTGGTCGGGGAGGACGATGTTTGCCCAGAACTGCCCTGAGCCGATCAGGGCGTCCCCGCAGACCGATATCGCCCTGGAGGTGGTGGCGGGCTGGATGCGGGCCACCGGGCAGGTGGGAAGGCCCCTTGACTGCAAGAGGCCGTGGCGGTTGACCTCGATGGTGAGCCCCTGAAGCTGGGGAGGGATCCCCCCCTTGGCGCTTTCCAGGTGCCCGGCGACGAAGACGGCGATCGGAGCCGGGGTGTGCCTTGGGAGCTTGTAGGGCTTCACCTGGGCCAGGGCAGTGATCCTGAGGCCTTCTGATTGCACGGTGGCGGCCAGGGCGGCTCCTCCTATGGTGAGGAGGAGCGCGCCCGCCAGGGCCCCCGCACGGAGCTTCTTCACCTAGTAAAGGCGCGCTTTGCGCGCCGGTGGGCCTTGTGGTGGGAGCCCCCACAGCCCGTGGCCTTGACCGCCGGGTTGAAGTCATGCTCCTTGCCGTTGTGGCCGGTGAAGGCGACGATCGCCTTGTGGGTGCCGGCGCAGAGGTTGGTGGAGTTTTCAAAGAGCCCCTTCTTGGCGCCTGAGAAGTCAAAGGTCGCCGAGGTGACCGGGGCGTCGGGGGTGGCTTCAAAGGTGGTTCTGAGCTTGCCCTTGACCGAGTCCACCCTGCCGTCCAAGACGACGTTGATCTCCCCAGAGTGAAGCGAGACGACTACGTCGGGTAGTTCGTGTTCGGAGGATCTGAGGTAGACCGGGCCCGATAGCGCTTCAGAGAGGATCGGGGTGGTGGCCGAGGCGTGGCCATAGATCGAGCCTGATGGGCACTTTTCTCCGGGCACATCGCCCTGCTTGAAGATCGCTCGGGTGCAGATCGTCTCGAAGTGGGCGTTGTCGATGAACTCTGAGCGGGGCAGGGTGACCTGGGCGCGCTTGACTCCCGCTTCGCCGATCCCATGCATGCGAAGCACGGCGTGAAGGGCGGGGTTGCCTCCGCGCCTGGTTGAGCCGGTCAGCTTCAGGGAGAGCTTTGGCTTGAAGGGGAGGGCCGAGCAGTCTGCTGCCTGGTAGCGGGTCGAGACCGTCACCGGGCGGTCGTCTGCTTCGGAGGCGAAGTCGGTGCCCGAGCCCAGCAGGGTTGATGCGGTTGAGGTCGGTTCACAACCGGAGGGGTTGAGCGTGAATTCGGGTCTGTCTACGTAGGCCCTTATGTCGCGCAGGCGAACCGGCACGCCCGAGACGATGTGGGGGATCGGGTCTGATCCGGTGGCGTCGATGAAGACTTCCCCGGTTTCGGGCTCAACGCGCAATGCCTGGCGGACGACCACGGTGCCGACGTCAAAGGGGCCGACCTTGGCCGGGGTTATCGCCACCACCGAGATCGCTGAGCCGTGGTAGGGGCCGGCCAAGAAGATGCGCCCCGGGACGTAGGTGAGCGCTGAGCCGACCCCGACTCCGACCAGGGAGTGGCCGATCTGGGAGGCGATCGGGCAGGAGGGGTGATCGATCTCTGCCTGGCCGCCGCTTGAGAGGCGTTCGCGCGCCTTGGCCTGGGCGATGCCCGCCTCACTGCAGAAGGGGATGCCCGCGAGCTTGCCGACCACCCCGGGGGGCAGCTTGATCGAGAAGTGGGTGATCTCCTGTTCGGCGTCGGTTCTGAAGAGGCGCACGTTGAAGTCAGAGAAGCGCCCCGCGGCGTTGTTGATCGAACCGGCGATCAGGCCCGGCTTGAAGGGCGGGGTGCCTTCTGCGGGGCAGGCTCCCCCGTCAGAGCCGTGTTCGATCCGGAAGGAGGCCCTTCTTTCGACCGGCGTATCGGAGGAGAAGGGGGTCAGAAGGGCGGTGGTCTCATATTCCCCGCAGGCCTGGGGGGTGGAGAGCGGCGCGCGGGCGCCTTCTCTGAAGTGAAGGCGGAAGGTCGAGTAGGGCAGCGGCGGCAGGTGATCGAAGGTGGTGGTGATCTGCCCAGTCGATTGATTCATCTCAACCTTGCCGGCCTGCTTGACGAAGATCCCGCTTTCGGGGGCTCTGCCGACCAGGTAGAGGGCGGCGAGGGTGCCGAAGGGGTTCTGGTAGGGGGTCGCCAGATAAAGCGAGCCTTCAACCGGTTCTTCCAAGAGCGGGGTGTGGGCGATGACGCTGCCGATCTTCGAGCCTTCCGGACAGCCCGCTCCGGCTTTTGATTCGACCTTCTCTGCGGCGTACTGGGCTTCTGAGCAGGTATCGATGCCAGAGGCGAAGGAGGGGTTGATCGCCACCCCTTCGGGCAGGGTCGTTACGACCTTCTCGGGCTCGGTTTCAGCCGTTGCCCCCGGTGATTCCAGGCCCTGGTCGGGCAGCTTCAGGGTGAAGTCAAGGCCCGAGGGGTTGGTCGCCAGCTTCGAGGTTGGTTGAGAGGCAATTTCGGGGTTGAAGGGGACCGCGTCACAGCCCGCCAGAGGGGCGGGGTTGGAGGCGGCGTCAAGTGAGAAGGCGGTTTCGCCACTGAAGACGCCCGGGTTCAGCTTGGAGTCGACCTGCACGTCGGTTTCGAGCGGCGAGTCGCAGTGGGCGGGCATCACCAGGTAGGGCTTCAGGGGGGCGGTTGATTTGCAGCCGTAAAAAGTGCCGCCGCAGAAGCGTTCCGGGTCGTTTGCCGGATCCGCCGGCACCCCCCAGATCGTCTCGGTCGCGTCAGTTACCGGCAGCGGCACGTCAACCGAAGAGACTCGCAAGACGTAGCCGTCTTCTGTGCGTACCGAGGCATACTGAAAAGCGTTGCGCCCGGCAAGGCTGAAGCCCCACATCGTCGCTATCCCGGGGGGAGCCGGGATGTTGTAGATCGGAGCGAGGATCTGGCCAATACCGGGGACGGTCGCCCTCAGGCTGCCGATCTGGCTGTTGATCGGACAGGCCGAGGAGGAGCCTCCCTCAAAGGTCTGGCGCGGGCAGGCGGGGACCGCGCTCGGGTTGCCGATCAACCCCGCGGGGGAGTCGACCACGGTGTCGCGCATTTCCCCGCCTTCGAGATTGCCGCCGGAGTCGGTGTTGAGCTCGAGGTGAACGGCGAAGGTGCCGGGGTGAGAGCCCGCCGCTTCATCGATCGTGCCGTTTCGGTTGAGCGCCGTGGCGGTGGTCGTGTCGGGGATGAGGCCGAAGTCGGCCTGGGCGGTTGCGGGAACCGCGAGAGCGCCCAGCAGACCCGCGAGGGCGATCAGCTTCTTGGCGGGACTCACTTGGCACCTCCGTGGTTGCGCTTGGCGGCTCGGGCATGGCGCTTCTTCTTGCCGTGCTTTTTGTGCTTGTGCTTCTTGTGCTTCTTTGCCTTGACTTCTTCTTTGACGTTGCCCGCGCCTTCAAAGGAGGAGGAGCCGGGAGTCGGGTCGTTGGGCGCATAGACTTGTGGCTGGCAGGCTTCGCCCTGGCATTCGACCCTGGCGACTTCGGTTTCCGCTCCGATCCCGCCGCCTTCGCGGGCGTCATAGACGTCGAGCAGTTCGTCGTTGTCCTTCAGCGTCAGCTCATCGCGGGTGTCGAAGAAGACGTTCTTCCCCGTTTCGTCCACCGCGATCAGGTTGGAGTCGACCGCTTCGGTGCCGGCCGAGATCAGGCGGGTGCAGCCCGCTTCTCGCTCGCAGGTACCTTCAGCTCCCGCTCCCTGCGGTGAGTGCTCATAGACGTCTTCGACCCCTTCGTTGGTGTCGCGGGCTACGAGCGAGTCCTGGCTGTCGAAGTAAAGGCGACCTTCGTCGGTGAGGTAGCGGGGCTGGCCGAGGCGTTCTGGCACTCCTTCGATCCGCCGCAGGGTGCTCTTGCCCAGCGGTGCTTCGCCGGTCGGGTTGCAGGAGGCGCAGGTGAGCTTGCCCGTGGCCGAGTCATAGAGGAAGGCCTCGTTGCAGGGGGCCTGCACGGTGATGTATTCGGTTTTTTCGGCGTTGAGGGATTGTCCGCACGGCCCGACGTTGTCATAGCCGCTAAGGCTCGCCTGCGATACGAAGGCGAGGAAGCGACCGCTGGGGCTGGCCTCGGCGGTGCGGGCGGCTGGGTCGGCGGTCCAGTCTTGGAGCCCGGCTCCCCCGTTTCCTCCATCGTCGGAGGATCCGAGGATCGCCACGAAGCGCGCTTCCCCCCCGTTCCAGGAGTAGAGGTTGTTCTTGCCGGCTTCGGCGAGCTGGGGGTTGCCTTCTGAGTCAAGGCCCGCACCTTCGTTGGTGGCAAGAACTTCGGTGTCGACGAAGTAGATACGGGAGAGGTCTTCGCTCTCGCCGACCAGCCCTTGGAAGCCGCCGCCGCCGGGAAGGGAGAGGTCGGTGAGCGTGCCTTCGTGCCATTCGTAGAGAGCGGTGCCGGGCCGGCTCGTGTTGAGCGAGAGGCCGCCGCCGCTGAGGCCCGAGCCGTTAGCTTCGATCAATGCGTCGCTTGCCGCCATCGCGCCGGTTCGTCTGATCGTGAAGCCGCCACCGAGGTTGCCGACCACCGAGACTTCACCGGCGCCAATCGCCGAGAGACCTTCCAGGGCTTCCCGCACTTCTTCGGCGGTGGGCTTTTTCGGGTTTGAGCCCGTGTCAAGCGCGATCGGGGCGCTCGTCTGGCCTTCGTAGCTGAGCGTGAAGCTGCCGGCGCCGGCGCTGCTCGAAAGGGACTGCACGATCGGCCCGGTGCCGGCATCGTCGTTCAGCTCCTCGCTGCTGGAGAACAGGACGCGGGAACCGTCGGCGCTCGCCGTCCAGAACTGGGGCTTCTTGAAACCAACCGGATCGGGACTCGAGCGCTGCGACTGAGAGACCCGCACCGTTTCGGTGCCGCCGATCCGCGCGTAGAGGTTGCCCGCTTCGTCTTTGAAGAAGACCGTTGAGCCGTCTTCGGAGACCGCGTAGGTGTCGGGGCTTCCCGAGACGAATTTCGCGCCTTCAACCACCCCGGCGTTGCCCGGCAGGACGTTGACCAAGGTGAGCTGGCCTTCGTGCCATTCGTAGAGGTCGTTGTGGGAGGCTCCCGGGTCAGGTGGTTCGGGGGCGAAGGGTGTCGCCTCAGTGAGCGAGTCGTTGGCGGCGAAGAAGATCCGCGAGAAGTCGGCCGAGTGTCCGCCGTAGGAGAGGCGCAGTTCGCCTGCGCTGCGGTGGTTCGGTTCGGTTGCCAGCGGGGTGGTCGAGCTCGGGTCCGTGGTGTCCTGGATTTCGAGCCTGGAATCACCGGGGGCTTCGAAGCCGAGCAGGCCACGTGAGAGCGTCCGATCGAAGGCGAGCTGGGCTACTTCCCCGGGCGGCAGGGCGGGGATCAGCGCCGTCGTCCGCCAGCCCGCTTCGGTGCGCCGCGAGACGTAGGAGTCGTAGTTGACCGCGCCTTCGAGGGGGTTGAAGGGCTGCCCGACGTAGGAGACCGCGTTGCCGTCGGGCGCGCTCTGCACCGGGTAGATGGCGTTGCCCTGGGACTCGGGCTTGCATTCCCTTCCGCAGCTGGCGATCCCGGGCTCGGACGGGATCACCTCGCCGCCGAACTTTCGCGCCGGGGTGACCAGCTCATAGGCGCGGTGATCGGGTAGGCCCGGCGCATAGAACGGGTAGGTGGCGAAGGCGAGCGCTTCGCCCTCGGCGACGCAGGGTTCGCCGGTTTCGGCATCGCATTGGCTGGTCGCCACGACGCGGAAGCGGTAGACGGTGTCGGACTGCAGGCCGGCGATCGCCGTAGAGGCCTCGCCGACCCCCCCTGAGCCGATTTCTCCGCCTCCAATAGGCTCTTCCATCGCCCCGGAGAAGCGTTCGCTCGGTGGGTTGGCTTCGTACTGAGCCTCGCTCAAGTACTGAAAGACGTAGTTGGTGGTGAAGCCGTGGGGGTCGACTTCGGCGTGCAGGATGGTCGAGGTGGTGCGAGTATTGGAGACCGACTCCGAGACGACCGCGGGCGGGTGCACTTCGGCCTGGGCGAGGATGTAGCCGAGGCCTTGGTGTTCCACGTTTTCGATTACATGGCGTGATTCATCGGCCCCATAGAGGACGCCGAGCGGGCGGTTTGGGCCCCAGGAGAGGGTCGGGTTCAGCGCCAGCGCGCTCACGATTCCAAACGGCGGCGATGCCGTTACCCGCGCCTGCGCCGATGCGAATTTGCCCGTTTCGGTGTTGCAGGGCTTCAGCCGGTAGACACCCCTCTTGCTTTCGGTGCGATTGAAGTAGAAGACTTCACCGGTGAGCGGGTTCGCCGTCATCGACCCCAGCGCCCCGCTGACGTTGAGCGTGCAGAGCGGCGCGGCGTTCGGTTCGGCGAGGGAGCGCTCCTGGATGACTTCCTGGTTGGCCCAATAGAGGTGGCCCGCATCGTCGAGGGCGAGGTTCTGCGGGTATTCCGTTTGGAGGTCGTGGGAGCGCCCGCAGTAGGCATAATGGTGATAGTCGCCCGGCGTTTCGGGGCGAAAGCACATCACGCGCATTGGGTAACCCTCGAATTGAAATTGCAACCCGGCGCCGACGTAGACAGTGCCGCTTTCATCGACCACGATGCTCACGGGTGCAGTGATCTTCTCCGGGTTGGTCGCGATCGTTTCGCCTTCGACCGGAGAGTCGCCGAAGCGGGCGATCACTTCCGAGCCGTCGGCGCTGAAGACTTCGATCAGGTTGTGTTCGCGGCCGTGATCGACCGTCTGAACCTTGTTAAGCACGTAGACGTAGCCGGTGCTCTGATCGACGGCGACGCCTGCGGGGCCGAAGAAGTAGCCGACGCCTTCTTCGTGGAACGGGCCGCTGCCCAGCTGTGGGGCGCAGACATCGCCGTTGGCGGGACGGCAGCGCTCATAGCCAGCCGCACCGGGGCTCACGGTTTTGACCGTGGCCGAGGAGGAGGGACTGCCGCCGGCAAGGCTGAGGTTCGAGGCGCTCATTTGTTCGATGTTGACGGCGGCGAAGGCGCCTTCGAAGGTGACCTCGTAGGGGCTCGTCCCTGCTGCGTTGCCGGGGCCGCCGCTGACCGCGAGGTCACCAGCTTCGAAAGCTTCGAGGGCGAGGAGAGCCGCTTTCACTTCGGCAGCGGAGGCGGCTGCCTGGATCGGGGCGGTGGTCTCGGTGGCGCTTGGATATGTGAGACTGGTGGATTCCGCAGCGAGGGAGAGTTCGAGGGTGCCGGGGCCGACCGCGGTGATCGTCGCGCCGGGCGGGATGCCAAAGCCCGAGACGGCGTCGCCGACGTGGAAGATGCCGTAGCCAACGCTCGGGATCGTCACGACTTTCGAGCCTGCGGTGGCTTCCCCTTGGCCCTCGGCGGTAATCGCACTGAGCGTGTAGGTGCCGGAGGTGGCCTTGACGGTCAGCGACTGCAGCTCGTTTGACTGGTCGGGTCCCGATTTGACCGTGTTCCAACCCCAAGCTTCCTTGAATTCGCCTTTGGGGCTGTAGCGCGAAATGCGCTGGCCGGCGCTGGTGTAGAGGCTGCCGGGTTCCACACCACCGGCGCCGGTGGTGTTGACGGCAGCGCCGGTGGCGCTCGAGAGCTGTTCGGCATTGCCGCTCTGGGCGAAGAGCCCCACCTGTTCGTAGTCAGCCTGCGCCGTAGTGGCGAGGGCGAGAACGGCAAGCGCCGTCAGGATGGGAAGCAGGAAGCGGATGTGAACGCGGCTGCTCATCGGACGCCCCCCTTGCCGGTGCCGGCGTCTCGGCCATCGGCGCCGATCACGATCACGGTGCTCTCACCAGCGGTGTGCAAGACGTAGCGCCCTGCTCGCAGGTGGGAGAACTCGAGGCGAAGGGCGCCCTTGGCGGCGCCGTGGGCGATCGTGCGATCGGCGCGGGTGAGGCGCCAGCGAAGGGCGCGGGCGTTGTGGCGCTTGGTCGTGGTCGGGTAGGAGACCTTGCAGGTGACCTTGGCCTTCTTGCCGGACTGCTTGACCTTGCAGGTGACCTTGCCCGCCGGCCCTGCCGGGCCCTGCGGGCCTGTGTCGCCCTTGGCTCCCTGAGCGCCGGTATCGCCCTTATCGCCCTTTGCTCCGGTGGCCCCGGTCGCGCCCTGGGGCCCAGTCGCCCCGGGGTTACCCTGGGGACCTGTTCCGCCGGGGTTGCCCTGCGGCCCTTGAGGTCCGGTGCCGCCGGGGTTGCCTTGCGGCCCTTGGGGACCCGTGCCGCCGGGATTGCCCTGCGGTCCCTGGGCACCGTCTTCGCCGTTACAGATCAGGTAGGAGGTGCCGGCGTATTCGATCTTCACGCCACCGGCCGTGCCGCATTCGCCCGTGGGGGAGCCGGGGACCGGGGTGATCACCGGTATGGCGACGAAGGTCGCGGTGACCGTGGTGCCTGCGGCGCCGACTTCGACTTCGCATTCGGTTGCGCTGATCGGCGCGCAGTTGCCGCTCCAGCTGGCGAATACCGAGCCCGGCTCGGCAGGGCTCTCGGTGAGGACGATCGTTTCGCCTTGGATGAAGGTCGCCGCGCAGGTGGCGCCGCAGTCGATTCCCGCGGGGGAGCTTTCAACCGTGCCTTCCCCTGTGCCGCCCTTGATCACTTCGAAGGAGACCGCGCCGGGGGGGTTGAAGGTGACCGAGACTTCAGACGCCTGGGTGATCTGAAATTCACAGCTGCCTTCGGCTTGCGTGAAGGAGCAGCTGCCTGTGGCAGAGCCCGTACCGCTGAGGGCACCGATGGTCCAGCCGCCCGCTTCGGGGGTGGCGGTGACCTTGACCGTGTGGCCGTAGAGGAAGGGACCCGCGCAGGAGGCCGGTGTACCTTCGTCTTCGCAAGAGACGCTGCCTTCGCCGCTCTTGCTCGCCGTGAAGCTCTCGGGTTGCAGGGCGAAGGTGACACTCACTTCGGAGGCTTCGGTGATTTGGAATTCGCAAGTCGAGCCCGAGCAGTTGCCGTTTGCAGATCCGCTGCCCGAGACGCTCTGCACTTCCCAGCCGGTATCCGGGGTGGCCGAGACCTTGATGGTGTGGCTGTAGGGGAAGGGCCCTGCGCAGGAGACCGGTGCTCCGTTGTCTTCGCAGGCGACGCTGCCTTCTCCAATCTGGTTGAGCGTGAAGGGCTCTTCTTCGAGGCTGAAGGTCGCCTTCAGCTTGGTTGCTTCAGACATCGTCGCTTCGCAGGGGCTTGTCGTCCCCGTGCAGGTGCCGGGGTTGCCCTGGACCGTGCTCCAGCCGCTGAAGGTGGAGTGCGGTTCAGCGGTTGCGCTCAGGTGAACGAGCGTCGAGGGAGCGAAGGCTTCAGAGCAGTGGGCGCCGCAGTTGATCGCCTGGGAGCTGAAGCCGCTCTCGGTGCTTTCTACCTTGCCCTGGCCATTGCCGGCCTTTTCGATCGTCAGCGGGTAGCCGGCGGAGAATTCAGTGTGAACGGTGACGTCTTCTGAGCCGATTTCGATTATGCAGCCGTTGAGGCTGCAGATGCTCGCTCCCGCGTGTTCGATGTTCCATGCTTTGAACTGTGCATTGGGAGACGCTTCCAGCGTCAGTTCGTCGCCCTTGTAGTATTCGGCGGTGCAGCTTCCCGCCGATTCTTCACAGCCTGAGATCGAGCCCGAGACGGGTTCAGGCTGCGCGGTGACCTGTCCGACTTTGCCGAACCCCGTAACGTCGACGGTTAGGGTGTGGACGGCTGGGGGGCCGGGGGCGTAGACGCTCAGCTTGTGGCTATTGGGGAAGGAGACGTAGAGGTTGCTGCCCGAGGGACTGATGCCGATGCCGAGGGCCCCGGC
>CAZQET010000114.1:0-1800 GCA_964591825.1 uncultured Conexibacteraceae bacterium | reverse complement strand
TAGGAAGCGACCATCTAGGCCCGCTTCGGCGTGTCAGCGTCGCAGAGGCGCTTCGATTCTCTACAGACATGGGATAGGCGTGATCGTCCTCACAGACGGCGCCGGTGCGCGTGGGAGAAACTGGCTGGCGAGCCAAATGCGCGAGTCGATGATCCAGCTGTCGGGTTTCCTCGGACGTCATCGCCGCTGGGTCCTCGCGGCATGGGCCGCCGTCCTCGTCCTCGCCCTTCCGCTCGCCTCTCGTCAGACCGAGCACCTGACCGGTGGTGGCTTCGACGTGCCGGGGAGCGAATCGAAGGCCGTCAGCGATGCGATCCAGCAGAGCTTTGCCACGAAGACGAACGGCATCGCCGTGCTGCTCAGGGCCGATGCCTCGGCGGGTCGGCCCGAGCGCGCGGCGGCGGTGCGCCGCGTCAGGCGGACGGTCGCCGGCATCGACGAACTGACCCTTCCCCCGGCGGCGCTGCGGCGCGGGGAGGCGGAGCTGCAGCGCACCGGGACCGCGATGCTCGGCCTGCAGAGCGCCCTCAGCACCGACCGGCTGACGGATGCCGCCTCGAAACTGCGCTCCGACCTCAACCCGGGCACGAGCGAGGGTGGCGTCACCACCTACCTGGCCGGTCAGGCCACCGTCTGGGCCGGCATGCAGGAGCTCTCGAAGAGCGACCTGGCGAAGGCGGAGACGGGCGGCTTCCCGATCGTCGCGCTGATCCTGTTGATCGTCTTCGGCTCGCTCGCCGCCGCCGCGCTGCCGCTGGCACTCGGCTTCGTCAGCGTGATGGTCACCGGTGCGCTGATCTACTTCATCTCCCTGCAGATGGAGACCTCGGTCTTCGTCACCAACATGGCCTCGATGATCGGGATCGGCGTCGCGATCGACTACTCGCTGTTCATCCTCGCCCGCTACCGGCAGGAGCGCCGCGCCGGGCGCAGCGCCGACGACGCCCGCTCGCAGGCGCTCGCGACCTCCGGCCTCGCCGTCGCGTTCTCCGGCCTCGCCGTGATCGTCTCGCTGGCCGGCCTCTGGATGATCCATAACCAGGCCCTGCGCTCGATGGCGTTGGGCGCGATGACCGTCGTCGCCGTCTCGATCCTGACCGCGATCACCCTGCTGCCGGCGCTGATCTCCCTGCTCGGCGACCGGGTGATGCCGGGCGGCGTGGTCGCCCGGGTCCTGAGCTTCTTCAAGCGGCGCGTATTCCGGAGACCGGAGCGCCCCGCCACCGACCGACCTGCCTTCTGGGTGAGGTGGACCGGCCGGGTCATGGCCCATCCCTGGAGAGCGGTGCTCGGGGTCGGCTCCTTCCTCCTGATCCTCGCGATCCCGTTGCTCTCGCTCCAGACGGGCACCCAGGCGCTCGGCCAATTCCCCAAGGGCAGTGACGTGCGGATCGGGAACGAACTCGCCTCCAGGCAGCTCGGCGGGGGCGCCGACCCGGTGCAGATCGTCGCCTCCTTCAACGGCAGGCCGGACCGGGCCGCGGTCGCCGCCTTCGACCGCCGGCTCGCGGCGACGCCCGGCGTGGCCTCCGTGGCGGCGCCGGCTTTCGCCTCCGAAAGCGCCCTGATCGAGGCGACCCCCAGCGCCGGGAGCGAGTCCGACGCGGCGGTGGCCCTGGTCGAGAGGCTGCGGGCCAAGGTCGTCCCCGCCTCGGCGCTCGGCGGGATCGCGACCGTGGACGTCGGCGGCGAAACCGCCCGCAGTCACGACGCCCGCGTCCAGATCAGCAGCTCGATGTGGAAGATCGTGCTCTTCGTGCTGGCGCTGAGCTTCCTCGTCCTGATGGTGATGCTGCGCTC
>CAZQET010000113.1:0-1663 GCA_964591825.1 uncultured Conexibacteraceae bacterium | reverse complement strand
ACCGACGCCCAGGCCCAGATCGCCCGCGGCCTCGGGGTCGCCGCGCAAGTCCTACCGATGTGCGAGGCGCCGGTACGGACCGTGGTGCTGACCGCGACAGAGCGGCGCAACCTGCAGGAATACCTGATCGTCGACCGTGGCGAGCCCGAGGTGCACGGGGTCGAGCTGGACGGAATCGAGACGGCCGAGCCGACCCCGGAGGCGCTGCGGGCCCTGCGCCAGGCCGATGCGATCGTGATCGGACCCTCCAACCCGGTGATCAGCATCGGCCCGATCCTCGCCGTCCCGGGAATGCGCGAGGCGATCGCCGCGGCCGAAGCCCCCACCGTCGCGGTCAGCCCCTTCGTCGCCGGCCAGGTGGTCAAGGGCCCAACCGACCGCTTCATGCAGGCCGTCGGGCGGCCCTCGACCGCGGCCGGCGTCGCTTCCCTCTACGCCGGGCTGATCGACGCGATGGTCGTCGACGAGGAGGACCCCGACCCTCCGCCCGGCGAAATCCCGACCCTCGCGACGGCGACGCTGATGGAGGGCGCCGGCGGACGGGCCCGGGTGGCGCGCGCCGTGCTCGACTACGCCGCCGACCTCGCTTCGAACAGACCCTGACCCTGATAGTCACTAGGGAGTGAAGGCGACCGCGATCCTCCCGGTGAAGCGTTTCGGCTCGGCGAAGCAGCGCCTCGCCGCGAACATCGACGACGAGCGACGCGAAACAGTGGTCGCGGCGATGTTGGAAGACGTCCTCGAGGCCGCGAGCGCCGCGCGCTCGATCGAGCGGATCGTCGTCGTCACCGACGAGCCCCGGGCGCAGGCGATCGCCGCCGCGGCCGGCGCCGAGGTCATCGCCGACGTCGCCGAGGGCGGCCACTCCGAGGCGGCGCTCGCCGGAGTCGCACTGGCGAGCGGTCGGGGGGCCGAATGCGTCGTGCTGATCCCCGGCGACTGCCCGCTGCTCGACCCGCGCGAGCTCGACCATCTGCTGACCGGGATCCCCGGCTCCTTCGTGGCGATCGTCCCCGACCGACACGGAACCGGCACCAACGCGCTGGCGCTGTCCCCCCCGGAAGCGATCCGCCCCGCCTTCGGCGAGGGGAGCTGCGAACGCCACGTTGCCGCCGCCCGCGAGGCCGACATCCCCTTCTCGATTGAGCCCTTGGCCTCACTGGGCCTCGACCTCGACACTCCGGCCGACGTCGTCGCCCTCGCCCGCGAGTTGGAGGCGCGTCCGGGCCGCGCGCCCCGCACCGCGAAGGCGCTGGGCATATGAGCGGGATCCGGGTGTTGCCCGTTTCCGGCCTGCCTGAGGTGGAGGAGGGGATGCGGATCGGCAGCCTGATAGCCGAACGGGCGGAGCTTCTGGATGGCGACGTCGTCGTCGTCTCCCAGAAGGTGGTCTCCAAGGCGGAGGGACGCATCCGGCGCCTCTCGTCGGCGCTCCCGGGCAGCGAAGCCCGCCGACTCGGCGCGATGCTCGGCAAGGAACCGGCGCTGGTCGAGCTGATCCTCGCGGAGAGCCGCAAGGTGCTGCGGGCCGAGCGCGGCGTGCTGATCGTCGAGACGCACCATGGCTTCGTCTGCGCAAATGCAGGCATCGACAGCTCGAACCTGCCCGAACCGGACACCGTCAGCCTGCTGCCGGAGGACTCCGACGCCTCGGCGCGGCGCA
>CAZQET010000112.1:0-5620 GCA_964591825.1 uncultured Conexibacteraceae bacterium | reverse complement strand
CGATCTCCTGAATCTGGGCGTCGGAGATCGTCCCAACCTTGTTGACGTGTGGCTCACCCGAGCCCTTCGAGATTTTGATCGCTTCCTTGATCAGGACGGCGGCGGGCGGCGTCTTGGTGATGAAGGTGAACGAGCGGTCCTCGTAGACGGTGATCTCGACCGGAATGATCGTGCCGCCTTCGGACTGGGTCTGGGCGTTGAACGCCTTGCAGAACTCCATGATGTTGACGCCGTGCTGACCCAGCGCCGGACCCACCGGCGGGGCGGGGTTGGCCGAGCCGGCCGAGATCTGGAGCTTGATCTGGGTGAGGACTTTCTTCGCCATCGGGTCGGGAACCATAGCTGGCGCGAGAGCCAAGCGATCCAAGGACGCAGGGAGCGTGGCGTGCTTCGCGCGAGCGACCAAGGACGCGGGAGCGCGCCGGCTATCGCGCCAGCTAAATCTTCTTCACCTGGTCGTAGCCGACCTCGACCGGGGTCTCGCGGCCAAAGATCGAGACCAGGACCTTGAGTTTGGCCGCGTCCTCGTTGATCTCGGCGATCTCGCCGGAGAAGTCGGAGAGCGGGCCCGAGACGACCTTGACTGACTCGCCGATCGAGAACTGGGCCTGGGTGCGGGGGCGCTCGGCGGTCTCGCGGTGGAGCAGGCGGTCGACCTCGGGCTTGGAGAGCGGCACCGGCTTGTTGCGGGAGCCGACGAAGCCGGTCACGCCTGGGGTGTTCTTGACCAGGCCCCAGGCGTCGTCGGTCATCTCCATGTTGACCAGGACGTAGCCCGGCATCGTGCGCTTCTCCTTCGGTTCTTTCTGGCCATCCTTGCCGAGCTCCATGACCTGCTCGGTGGGGACCAAGACCTGGCGCACGTTGCGGTTCTGGCTCATCGTCTGAACCCGGTGCTCGAGGTTGTGCTTGACCTTGTTCTCGTGCCCGGAGTAGGTGTTGATCACGTACCAGCGATACATCGTCGAGTGTTTTGCCTTTGTTCGGAGATCCGCTAGAGGATCTTCTTGATCAGTTCGTTGAAGACGAAGTCGAGGACGCCGAGGTAGGTGGCGGCGACGGCGACGAAGATCAGGGTGACGGCGGTGGCCTGGACCAGCGTGTCGCGGTCGGGCCACTGGACCTTCTTCAGCTCGGCCCAGCAGGATGCGAGGAAGCCGATCACGCCGCCGCGCTGGCGGTCCGCCTGAGCCTGTTTCTGCTTCTTTGACAGCTGCTCGGTCTCGCGGCGCTTCTGCTCGGCGCGCTTGCGCTTCTCGCGCTCCTTGACCTGCTTGGCCTCGGCGCGCTTCTCGGCGCGGGAGGGCTTGGGAGCGTCAGGCGTCTCCAGCGCAGTCTCCGGCGCGCCGGCCGCCAGGCCGCGCTCCATCGCCTCGACCTCGGCGACCTCGCCCGAGATCGGCACCTGGGTGTCGTGCTGGGCGTGCGACTCGGCGGTACGCTCCGCTCCGACGCGCTTGCGCTCCTGCTCTTCGCGGGCGCGGCGCTCGGCCTTGCGCTGTGCACGCGTCTTGGCCATCGGCCTAGCGCGTCTCCTTGTGCGCCGTGTGCTTGCCGCACCAGCGGCAGAACTTGCGCAGCTCGATGCGATCCGGGCTGTTGCGCCGGGACTTGTTGGTCTGGTAGTTGCGCCGCTTGCAGTCTTCGCAAGCCAGCGTCACCGCGATGCGGACATCTCCGCGAGCCATTTACTCCCTCGATTGCTGGACGCCTTACAAGGAAAAACCTCGGGCCGAGGCGCGAGGCTGAGCCGAAGGATAGCGCCCTGCGAGCGGCGCGGGCGGTACGGTTTGGGCGTGGAGGAGCAGCGGACCAGGGAACTGCTCGCTCGCGAGCGAGCAGAGGTCGAACGCCAGTTGGCGGCGCTCGAGGGCGAAGGTGCCGAAGAGGGCGACGAACGGCGTGAGCCCGGCGACGAGGAGTCCGAGAGCCTCTACCAGGACGAGTTCGACGCCGGCCTGATCGAGGACCTCAAGCAGCGCCTGGCCGCCGTCGAACGAGCCGAAGAGCGCCTCGCCGCCGGCACCTATGGCCTCTCCGTCCAGAGCGGCGAGCCAATCCCCGACGAGCGCCTCGAAGCCGTCCCGACCGCCGAGCTGACGGTCGAGGAGGCCGAGCGGGCGGGTCGCTGAGAGAGCTTCGGGTCAGCTCGAGATCAGGCGCCCGGACGGAGCGCGAGGAATCGGGGCACACCACGAATCTTCTTGCGCTCTACGACCTTGCCGATGTCGTTCTTGATGCGGATCTCGCCGCCGCCCTCCCGACGCACCATGGCGCGAGCCTTGCGTACGGCTCCAGCCTTGGTCTGATCGAAGGCAAGCGCCCGGGCATTTCCCGCCCGAACGACCTCCCATCCTTCCACGTGGAGCCGCGGCTGGACGTTCCTATTGACCGTTGGCCTCAGCATGCCGGTGACAGTAGCCGGAGGCCCGGATGTCAGCTCAACTCAGGGATCACCGATCACGGTAGTTCCAAGCGGATGTGTGACGGAATGCCCCATCGGCAGGCACCAGCCGACACTGAGAATCGGACTCGATCTTTCGGAGTGCCCATGTGCCTGCAATCCATGGCTAGGCTTCCCGCCGTGAACGACGATTGGCGGCTTCAGGTGGGCGTACACGATCCTGAACACATCCACCAGATGGTCGAGCAGTTGGAGGCGCGGGAGCTCGAGCACGATCTCAGCACGGAGTTTGCGGACCGGGTGATCGTCAGTCGCGATGACGCGACCGTCTTCCTGTATGCCGGTAGCAGGGAGCAGATCGAGGCGGCTCGGGATGTGGTGGCTGGCCTCGGGGAGCGGCATGGCTGGCCGTTGAGCGTCGACCTGAAGCGCTGGCATCAGATCGCCGAGGACTGGGAGGATCCCGACAAGCCACCGCCATCTAGCGATGCGGAGAAGGCTGCCGAGCACGAGGCGCTGATGTCGGCGGAGCG
The DNA here is from genome assembly GCA_964591825.1 of uncultured Conexibacteraceae bacterium. Taxonomy (GTDB): domain Bacteria; phylum Actinomycetota; class Thermoleophilia; order Solirubrobacterales; family 70-9; genus VRUE01. The sequence goes on along the minus strand of CAZQET010000112.1, from coordinate 2,683 downwards.
TCAGCAAAGCGAGCAAACCGGCCAACCTGAATACGAGGTACGCATCGACCTCCCGTCGCGACACGAGGCGGTTCACTTCGCCGAGCGCCTCCGCAACGAGGGCATACCGGTCGTCCGTCGCTGGAAGTTCGTCCTGGTCGGCGCGGCGAGCGAGGACGACGCCAGGGCGCTTGCCGAGCGCATTCGTGAGGAGGCGCCGCCATCCAGCAGGATTGCCGTCGAGGGCACATGGCGCGAGGCGTACGCCGAGGGCCCGCCGAATCCGTTCGCTGTGCTGGGCGGTCTGGGAGGCTAGTGCCGAATCCCCGATGACTCGCCTCGTAGGTCGGGTCGAGTTATTCGCCGGGAACGATCCCTATCCAGGTCACCGAGGGGTCGCGGCGGCCGCGGAAGAGCCGGAGATCAGAGCCGATCACGCTCCGTGAAAACCTGGGCTTGAGGCGGATCTCGACCAGTACGGTCTCCGATCCAGGGACGCGTTGCACCAGCCGCCCGGCAATGTGGTGTCGCCAGTAGACCCCCCTGATCCGGCGAAGGGCGGGCAACGAGCTCAGCGGGAATTCAGCCGTGTATCTCAGGGGTGCATGGCCGAGGAGCTGTCCGGTTGGAACGCGTTCGTCGTTGTTACCGGATATGGGCTTCCCGCAAGCGTGAAAAGGGAGTGGCTCCGCCAGATGATCTGCCATGAGCTTTGCGATGCGCAGGTTGATGTCGAAGCCGACCTCTCTGTGAGAGTTTGATTCCAGCCAAGCGTCACCGATACGTCGGTACAGTCGCGCCCGCTGCAGCGACGTCCGCGCCCACCGATCCATCAGCCTCGCCTTTTCCGGCGCAGGACCGAGTGCTCTGATCATCCGATACTGCCCCACGAGCGCGTCGGCCCATGCGTAACGGATCTCGGCCTCGATCCTCGGCCCACTCCAACTCCTCTCTTCGCCGATCGCTTCGGCCTCTTCCTCTCCTTCGACTCCACGATGAAAGCTCTCGACACAGATCTCATCCACGTTTCGAGCGTATGCGTCGAGCTCGGAGCCGGACAGGCCAAGTGGGTATCCACACCCGACGGAGCCAATTGAGCAGACCAATGCGATCAGGGAGCAGGCCATGCGGCGGGACACCATTGACGGGCGTATCGACACATCGATATTCGCCCTTGATGACGAGCAGACCGACAAAATGCGCTGCGTCCCGGGCTCTACACCGGGTGATGTGACCGGGATGCCACCCGGGAAACTGGCTAAACCACCTCGAGCTTAATGTACTCATGCCGACCGAAGGTGACGCCGTAAAAGACCGTCAGCAAGCTGCGAGGGCCGCAGCGAAGTCGCACAGATGATTCAGCGTCCAGGTTGAGTTGGATCTTGCGGCTCCAGCACCAGTCGATCTTGAGTTGGAACTCATGGTGACCAGGGTCGACGTCAAAAAGCAGCGTCTCCCGCGCTCGGACCTCCCCAATCAGGTCGTCATCGAGGAGCACGTGATAGGCGCGCAGGCGGTCTACGAAACCGTTCTTCCTTGTCAGCTCGATCTCTGCCACCTGGCCATCCTACGCTACGATGTGGCCACATGGCCAAGACGACCGTAGGCATCCGGGAACTCAAGGACAGCGCCAGCTCGATCATCGACCGCGTCGAGGAGGGCGAGGCGATCACGGTCACCAAGCGTGGCCGGCCGGTGGCGCGGATCGTCTCCACGGCAACGCCTCCGCATCTGGCGGCACTCGTCGCCGACGGCACTGTCCGTCCAAGCGAAGGACCGCGCTATATGCCTAAGCCCGTGAAGCTCAAAGGTGCAGGCAAAAGCGCTTCGGACTTCGTCTCTGAAGGCCGACGCTGAGCCTCTATCTCGATACCAGCGCCCTGGTCAAGCTGCTGGTTGATGAGCCAGGGACCAAGGAAGCTGAGCAGGCCTACGCCGATGCTGACGGAGTACGGACCACAGCGATTGCACACGTCGAGGCGACGGCTGCCCTCACGCGAATGCGGAAGGGAGGCCGCCTGACCCCGAGACAGCTACGCCACGGGCTCGATGACCTGGAGAACCTTTGGCGGGGGTTGTACGTCCACGCCATCAGCGACGAACTACTTGCACAGACCGCCAAGAGTACTCGCGACCATTCTCTACGGGCCTACGACGCCGTCCACCTCGCAACCGCCCTCTCCTTCGCCGCCGGCGAAACGCTTGAGTTCGCCTGCTGGGACAAGGAGCTTCGCGAGGCTGCCCAGGCTCGTGGCTTCGCGCTTCTCCCACAGCAACTCTGACCCCCGCATTGAAGGTCAAGCGGGCCTGCGGCGATTATGCGACTGGCGAAACCCCAGCGACCACGTAACTCTCTATCGGCGATTTGTCCCAGACGCCTCGTGTGGATCGATATATAGGAGGAGGCGTCCCACTTGCGGTTGCCGCTGCGTTCGATCGAGTGTCGGTCGACCGTCGACCTGTTCTGAGCCAGCGCCTACTGCAGACTGGGGATCGTTTCGGCGACCCCAGGCGGGAGCCGATAGCGGGTACGGTTGCCGCCGCGCTCGGCGTCCCAGCCGTAGCTCTGCACGACCAGCTCGATCGGCGCCTCAGTGCCGGTGCGGGCGCGCCATTTGCGCGCCGTCCGGCCAGTCGAGCGATGCCGACTGCGGACGCTAGCGACCGCGATGTTGAGCACCTCGGCGATGTCGTCGAGGGTGTA
>CAZQET010000111.1:0-1895 GCA_964591825.1 uncultured Conexibacteraceae bacterium | reverse complement strand
ATCCAGCTGGGAGCTGCTTCGCCGCCGCAGTGGCGCCCGCGCACGTCTGCTTCGCGTAGTCGTTCAATCCGCACGGGAAGGGCAGCTCGAGAATGATCAGCTTGCGCCCTGGATGGCCGGCACTGCTCGTCGTCGTGCCGTGGTTGCCGCCCGAGCTGCCGCAGGCGGCGAGCAGCGCGCTTGCCGCGACGACGAGCGCCGCCAACGCCCATCGTCGGCCGCGTCGCGCGCGGACGCCCGTGCTCTCGATTGCTTCCGACACTTCCTCTCTCCTCCACTCGCTGACGCCTTGCGGGATTCCGAAGGCCACGCGACGCTAGCATGGCAAGCGCTTGCGCGCAAGCGGTTGCGCAGGCCGGGCTGACAGGGACGCAAGCGCTTGCCTAGAGTGCTCGGAGATGACAAGCGAGATCACTGACTTCCGGTCGGTCTCCGTGCCGCGGTACGAGCGTGGCCGCCTGCGCACGGGCATCGTCCACATCGGCGTCGGCGGCTTTCACCGTGCACACCAGGCGATGTACCTGGACCGGCTGATGGACGCCGGAGAGGCGTTCGACTGGGCGATCTGCGGGGTTGGACTGTTGGAAGGCGACCGTCGGATGCGGGATGCGCTGACGGCGCAGGACTGCCGCTACACGCTGGTTGAGAAGCACGCCAATGGAGGCTGCGAGGCGCGCGTGATCGGCTCGATCGCCGAGTACCTGTACGCGCCCGAGGATCCGGAACGGGTGATCGAGCGGCTGGCTGCGAAGACGACGCGGATCGTCTCGCTGACGATCACTGAGGGTGGCTACAACATCGACGATCTGAGCGGCGAGTTCAATCCCGCTGCGCCCGCGATCATCCGGGATCTGGCGTCGGGAGCGCAGCCGCGCAGCGTGTTCGGGCTTGTGGTGGAGGCGTTGGCGCGCCGTCGCGCGCGGGGGCGGGCGCCGTTCACCGTGATGTCCTGCGACAACTTGGAGGGCAACGGCGAGCTCGCACGCCGCGCCTTCACCTCGTTCGCGCGGCTGCGCGACCGAGAGCTGGCGGAGTGGATCGAGCGCGAGGTGCGCTTCCCCAGCTCGATGGTCGATCGCATGACGCCTGTCACGACGGACGCCGACCGCGAGGAGGTGCGGACGCGCTTCGGCATCGAGGACCGCTGGCCGGTCGTCTGCGAGCCGTACACCCAGTGGGTGCTCGAGGACTCCTTCTCCTGCGGGCGGCCGCCGCTCGAGCGTGCTGGGGCCCAGCTGGTCGTCGACGTAAGGCCGTATGAGCAGATGAAGCTTCGGCTGCTCAACGCCGCCCACCAGGGCCTCTGCTACTTCGGCTGGCTCTGCGGTTACCGGTTCGTGCACGAGGCCGCCACGGATCCGCTCGTCCGGCGCTTCCTGCACAACTACATGGACCGCGAGGCGACGCCGACGCTGCGCCCCGTGCCCGGCATCGACCTCGACGCCTACAAGCACACTGTGGTCGCGCGCTTCTCCAACCCGCACATCGCCGACACGCTCGCGCGTGTGTGCGCCGACACCTCCGACCGCATCCCCAAGTTCCTGCTGCCCGTCGCCCGCGCCCAGCTCGCAACCGGCGGCGAAGTCGCATGCTGCGCCGCGATCGTCGCCAGCTGGGCGCGCTATGCCGAAGGCATCGACGAGCAGGGCGCACCGATCGACGTCATCGACCGCCAGCGCGAGCACGTCATGACGCTCGCCCAGCGCCAACGCCAGGACCCACTCGCATTCATCGCCGACCACAGACTGTTCGGCGACCTCGCCCGCCACGAGCGCTTCACCGACGCCTACCGCCACGCACTGCACACCCTGCACGAACACGGCGCACGCGCCACGCTCCAGGCGTTCGCCGGCTGACCCGCAACCCGAGGCCGACAGGGGCCTTCGGCCCTTCAG
>CAZQET010000110.1:0-5006 GCA_964591825.1 uncultured Conexibacteraceae bacterium | reverse complement strand
GATCGCCGCCTTCAGCAGGGCCTTGCCGTCGGCCGGGGTCGAGGGGCAGGCGACGAGCAGGCCCGGGACCTGGAGGAAGAGGGCCTCGAAGCTGTGGGAGTGGGTTGGGCCAAGCTGGTGCCCGCCGCCGCCTGGCATCCGGATCACCATCGGCACCCGCGCCTGGCCGTTGAACATGTAGGGGATCGCCGCCGCGTGGTTGACGATCTGGTCGAGCGCCAGCAGGGAGAAGTTGACCGTCATCAGCTCGACGACCGGCCGCAGGCCCGCCATCGCCGCGCCGACGCCGGTGCCGACGATCGTGTTCTCGGAGATCGGCGTGTCGCGCACGCGGCGCTCGCCGAACTCCTCGAGCAGGCCCTCGGTCACCTTGAAGGCGCCCTGGAAGACGCCGACGTCCTCGCCGATCACGAAGACCGCCTCGTCGCGCCGCATCTCCTCGGCCATCGCGTCGCGCAGCGCCTCGCGCATCCGCAGCGTCGCCATCAGCCCCCGGCCTCCTCGCGCTCGGCCGCGACCTCCGGCTCGGTCCCCTCCTGGGCGTCGCCGCCCTCGGCCGGGTTGGGCCGCGGCCCGTCCGGCCGTCCGCCGTAGGCGGCTCCCGCTTCGGCCAGCTCCCGCGCGGCATCGGGCATGTCGCTCTCGCGCTCGCCGCGGTGCGGCTCGGGGCTGCGCTCGTCGACCGCGTACCAGCCCGCCGCGCTGTCGAGCACGTAGAGGCTCTCGTACAGCGTGTCGAGCGCTGGCTCCGGCGAGCCGTCGGCGAACTCGACCGCCTCGAGGACCGTCGCGTCGGCCCTCTCCCGCACTTCGCGCAGCTCGCGCTCGCCGAGCACCCCGGCCTCGAGGCAACGCCGCCCGAAGCTCTCGATCGGGTCCTTCCCTCGCCACTCCTCGACCTCCTCGCGCTCGCGGTAGACCTCCGGGTCGGCGGCGGAGTGCCCGCGGTAGCGGTAGGTGAACGCCTCCAGCAGGGTCGGGCGGCGCTCCTCGCGGGCGAGGCGGATGCCCTCGGTGACGCTCTCGCGCACCGCGAGCACGTCCATGCCGTCGATTCGCCGCCCGGGGACGCCGTAGCCCTCCGCCTTCTTCGAGAGGTCGGTCTGGGCGGAGTGGCGCTCGACCGCCGTTCCCATCCCGTAGAGGTTGTTCTCGACCAGGAAGAGGATCGGCAGGCTCCAGAGCGCCGCCAGATTCATCGTCTCGCCGAAGTTGCCGGCGTTGGAGGCGCCGTCGCCGAACATGCAGACGGTGACCGCGTCTTCGCCCTTGTAGTCGGAGGAGAGCGCGAGGCCGGCGGCGATCGGCAGGTTGCCGCCGACGATCCCGTAGCCCCCCATGAAGCGACGCTCGGCGTCGAAGATGTGCATCGAGCCACCCCGCCCGCCGCTGGTGCCGTCGACCCGGCCGAAGAGCTCGGCCATGACCCGCTTGGGGTCGGTGCCGCGGGCGATCGCGTGGCCATGCGTGCGGTAGGTGCCGATCAGATAGTCCTCGTCGCGCATCACCGAAGTGGTGCCGACGATCGTCGCCTCCTCGCCGATCGCCAGGTGCAGGAAGCCACCCGCCCTGGCCCGCTGGTATTGGCGCCCGGCCTCCTCCTCGAAGCGGCGGATCAGCGCCATGCGGGCGAGGAGCTCGTAACAGGTGGAGGCGTCGGGCAACGAGTCGGCCACGACCTGACCTTAGCTAGCTGCGCTGATCGCCTCCTCGACTCTCTCGTCGCCCCAGAAGACCTCGCCGTTGACGACCAGCGAGGGGACACCGGTGACGCCGAGGTCGCCGGCGCGCTCGGTCGCCTCGCGCAGGGCGTCCTTGACCTGCCTGGTCTGGACCGCCTTGAGCAGGGCGTTGGGGTGCAGCTCGCAGGCGGCGGCGGCGATCAGCACGTTGTCGGGCTCGCTCAGGTCGCGGCCGGCGGCGAAGGCCTGACGGAAGGCGGCGAGGGCGAAGGAGACCGCGCGGCCGGTCTGCTTGGCAAAGGTGGCGGCCCGCATCGCGAAGAGCATGTTGCCGGGCCACGGCTCGGGCCAGGCCAACGGCGACAGGCCGTAGGCGGCGGCGCGCCGCTCGACCTCAACCATCCCCGCCTCGCGCTCCGCCCCGTTGCCCCACGAGTCGCGGTCGAAGCGCTGAAAGAGGCCCCCGAGCAGGATCGGCACCCACTCCGGCTGCTCCAGCCCGGCCTCGGTGAACAGCCCGCTGACCCGCTCCGCCGTCAGGTACGCGTAGGGAGAGCCGAGGTCGAAGTAGAAGGAGGTGCGAGGTTGGGATTCAGTCACAAACCGACCCTACGACGCGCGGCGAACCCGGCTGCGTGACGTGCGTCTCAGGCGTGGATCGCCCAACCGTCGACGGCCCGGGCGGCGTCGAGGATCGCCTCGGAGATCGTCGGGTGGGGGTGGACGATCCGGGCCAGCTCCTGGTAGCCGCCCTCGAGCGCCATCGTCGCGACCAGCTCGGCGATCATGTCGCAGGCGCGGTTGCCGACCACGTGGGCGCCGAGGATCTCGCCGTACTTGGAGTCGACGACGAGCTTGACCAGGCCGTCTTTGTCGTCGTAGACGGTGGCGCCGCCGACCCCGCCGAGCTTCTGCTTGCCGACCTTGACGTCGTGTCCGGCCTCCTTCGCCGCCGCCTCGGTGAGGCCGACGCTGGCGACCTGCGGGTGGCAGAAGGTGGCGCCGGCGACGAGGTTCTGGTCGACCGGGTGGGTCGGCTCGCCCGCCGCCCGCTCGACCGCAACCACGCCCTCCTCGCTTGCCTTGTGGGCGAGCGCCTTGGCGTTGACGAGGTCGCCGATCGCGTAGACCTTGGAGTTGGTCGTCTGGTTGTAGTCGTCGACCTTGACCTTGCCGTTATCGGTCAGCTCGACTCCCGCGGCCTCGAGCCCGAGGCCCTCGACGTCGGGCGCTCGCCCGCCGGCGATGCAGAGGTAATCGACCTCGATCGTCTCCTCGCCGTAGCTGAGCTTGACCGAGGACTCGCTCGCCTCGACGCCGGTCACCGGCGTGCCGGTCGAGATCGTGATGCTCTGCTTCTTGAAGGCACGCTCGACCACCCGGGCCATGTCCCTGTCCTCGGCGGGGAGGATCTGGTCGAGCATCTCGATCAGGACGACCTCGGTGCCGAAGCGGCCGTAGGCAGAGGCGATCTCACAGCCCGAGGCCCCCGCCCCGGCGACCGCGATCCTCCGCGGCTGCTCGGGCAGCGACCAGGCGCCCCAGGTGTCGACCACGCGGCCACCGAGCTCGACTCCGGGGATCGGCATCGCCACCGAGCCGGTGGCCAGCACGACGGCGCCCGCCTCATAGACCTCGTCGCCGACCTTGACGTTGGCCTCGGGCGTGAGCGAGCCCTCACCCTCGATCAGCGCGATCTTGTTCTTGTCCCAGAGCATCTTCACGCCGTTGGAGAGCGACTCCGAGACGGCGGCGCGGCGCTTGCCCAGCGCCTCCCAGTCGAGCGAGACGTTGCTGGCGACCACGCCCAGCTCGGCGCTCTCGCGCGCCTGGTCGTAGATCTCGGCCGTGCGCAGCACGGTCTTGGCCGGGATGCAGGCGTAGTTGAGGCAGCGCCCACCGGCCTTGTCGCGCTCGACGACCGCGGTCTTCTTGCCCAGCTGGGCCGCCCGGATCGCGGCAACGTATCCGCCCGGGCCCCCGCCGATGACGATCACGTCGAAGGAATCTGCCACTGATCCTGAGCCTATAGAAATCGATCCGCCACCCTCCTCCGCTTCGCGTCTGGAGCGGCGGCAATCGGCGACCCGGCGCCGCTCGCGGGAATCGGACGTTGCGCTCGCTAGTCGATTCTCCGAGTCGGCATCTGGATCCGCGCCATCGCCTTCACCATCAGCCAGAAGAAGGTGCCGGCGACGGCGAGCAGGGCCAGGGTGGCGAGGACCTGGCCGATCGTCGCGGCCTGCAGGGCGAGGCCGTAGACGGCGCTGAAGATGAGGAAGACGAGGATCAGCTGGAAGCCGAGCACGGCCCAGTAGCGCGCCCGCCACATGCCCCAGGCCATGAGCCCCATCAGCAGGGCCGGCGCCAGGGCCTGCACGAGCTGCGGTTTCTCGCCGTTGACCTTGGTCCCGGCGAGGTAGCTGACGACGATCGAGATCGCGATCAGGGCAGAGACCACTGCGGCGACCGTGACCACGGTGGGCCGCTCGCCCTGCTCCAGCGGCTGCAGCGCCTCCCGCGCCTCGCGGTTGCGCTGCTCGGCGCGCGTGTAGCCCTCCTCCAGTCGCCCGCGGGGAGTCGGGGAGGCGCCGCGCCGCTTGCGCTTGCGGGGATGGTCAGGCACCCGGTGCCGCCTCCCCGAGCGGGGCGAAGGCGTGGCGCAGCGCTTCCGCCGCGGCGACCGGGTCCGCGGCATCGCGGATCGCCCGCACCACGCACATCCGCTGCGCCCCCGCGGCGACCACCTCGGCGGCGTTGCTGGCATCGATGCCACCGATCGCGAAGAAGGGATGTGGAGCGCTCGCCGCGGCGTGCGTGATCAGCCCCAGCCCGACCGCGGGCCGCCCCCGCTTCGTCGGCGTCTCCCAGATCGGTCCCACGCTGACGTAGTCGACGGGGGCGTCAACCGACGCTGCGAGCTGCTCCTCGGAGTGGGTCGAGAGGCCGATGATCGCATCGGGGCCGACCGCCGCCCGCACCTCGAGAGCCGTCATGTCGTCCTGCCCGACGTGCACGCCGTCGGCGTCGCAGGAGCGGACGAGGTCGGGGTCGTCGTTGACGATGAACAGAGCGCCGTGGTTGTCGCAGAGGCGGCGGAAGGTCTGGGCGGCCCGCTCGATCTCTCGCCGCGGCAGTGACTTCTCGCGCAGCTGCACGATGTCGACCCCGCCGCGGAGCGCCGCGGCCAGCAGCGCCTCGGGCTCGGCGCCTCGCGGCCGCGCCTCGCAGCAGAGGTAGAGCCGCGCCGTGCGCAGTCGCTCGCGTCGCACCGGTCCCTCTCCCTCTGGCGGTGCCAAGCCCATGCCCCGATTATCGCGCCAC
>CAZQET010000109.1:0-11670 GCA_964591825.1 uncultured Conexibacteraceae bacterium | reverse complement strand
GCGAAGAACCCGTCCGATGCCCGTCGGCTGACCATCAAGCGGAACACGGTGGCGGTGGTCACCGACGGCACGGCGGTGCTCGGCCTTGGTGACATCGGCCCGGCCGCCGCGATGCCGGTGATGGAGGGCAAGGCGATGCTCTTCAAGGAGTTCGCCCAGGTCGACGCCTTCCCGATCTGCCTCGACACCCAGGATGCCGAGGAGATCATCAAGACGGTCGAGCTGATCGCGCCGACCTTCGGCGGCATCAATCTGGAGGACATCTCCGCTCCGCGCTGCTTCGAGATCGAGGAGCGGCTCAAGGCGTCGCTCGACATCCCCGTCTTCCACGACGACCAGCACGGCACCGCGATCGTGACGATGGCGGCGCTCTTCAACGCGCTGAAGATCGTCGAGAAGCCGATCGAGGAGCTGCGCGTGCTGATGGTGGGGCTTGGCGCCGCCGGGGTAGCCGTGACCAAGATGATGCTCGCCTCAGGCGTCACCCACATCGTCGGCTGCGACCGCCAGGGAGCGCTCTCGACCGAGCGCCCTGACTACGCCTCGGGAGAGATGAGCGGAATCAAGCGCTGGTACGCGGAGAGCTCCAACCCCGAGAAGCTGAGCGGCGGGCCCAACGAGGTGATCGAGGGCACCGACCTCTTCATCGGCCTCTCCGGTCCCGGGCTGATCGAGGCGGAGTCGCTGGGCAAGATGAACGACGACGCGATCGTCTTCGCGATGGCCAACCCGAACCCCGAGGTGATGCCCGAAGAGGCCGCGCCCTATGTGCGGATCATGGCCACGGGTCGCTCTGACTACCCCAATCAGATCAACAACGTGCTCGCCTTCCCCGGCGTCTTCCGCGGCGCCCTCGACGCCGGCTCGCCCAACATCACCGAGGAGATGAAGCTGGCCGCCGCCAAAGGCATCGCGATGGCCGTCTCTGAGGAGGACCTCTCCGAGGACTACATCATCCCCAGCGTCTTCAACCGCGAAGTGGCTCCAAAGGTCGCCGAAGCCGTGGTCGAGGAGGCGAAGCGCGAGGGGATCGCGCGCCTCAACGAGGAGACCGGCACCTTCTCCACAGTCGAAGTCTCCTGACGTCGTGAGGGTCCTCGTCACGGGCGCCAGCGGCTTCATCGGGGCGGCGCTCTGCGACGCGCTGCTGGTCCGGGGCGACACGGTGGTCGGCCTCACCCGCGACCCAGCCCAGGCGCGTCGCACCAACCCGAGCGTCGGCTGGCACCCGTGGGAGCCCACCCTGGAACGACCCCCGGCGGCCGCGTTCGAAGGGGTCGACGGAGTGGTCCACCTGCTGGGCGAGAAGATCAACCAGCGCTGGACCGTCGAGGCGAAGCAGCGGATCATGGAGAGCCGCCGTACCGGCACCCACAACCTGGTCGGCACGATCACCGGCCTGGAGCGCAAGCCGAGAGCGCTCGTCAGCGGCTCGGCGATCGGCTTCTACGGCGACCGCGGCGCAAGTCTTGTCGACGAGTCGGCCGATGGCGGCGAGGGCTTCGACGCCGAGGTCGTGCGCGAGTGGGAGAAGGCGGCGCAGGAGGTCGAGGCGACGGGCGTGCGGCTGGCGATCATCCGCACGGGTCATGTGCTCGATCCGCGCGGCGGCTTTCTCGGCCCTCAGCTGACCCCCTTCAAGCTTGGCCTTGGTGGCCCCCTCGCAGGTGGAGAGCAGTACCTCTCCTGGATCCACGTCGAGGACGAGGTCGGCATCCTGCTCTGGGCACTCGACAACGAGAAGGTGAGCGGCGTCGTCAACGCGACCGCGCCGAACCCGGTGACTAACAGGGTGTTCTCGAAGGCGCTCGGCAAGGCGCTCGGACGGCCGGCTGCGCTGCCGATCCCCGGAGCGGCAGTGGACCTCATGTACGGCAAAGAGTTTGGGCAGGTGCTGCGGGGCGGCCAGCGGGTCATGCCCCGCCGGGCACTGGACCTCGGATATGAGTTCAGGCATCCCGAGCTCGACGAGGCTCTGCGGGACTTGTTCTAGGCAGGGAGGTGTTCGGCACCCCCTCCCAAAACGCTCGGCAGGAGCCTCGCTTGAGTGTTTTGGGAGGGGGCACCGAACACCTCTCCGTCTAGCGCAAGACCCAGCGGTGCTTAGGTCTGGTGCAGGTCGCTGCGCAGCTGTTCTCTGAGGGAGCCGGAGCCGGCGGTGTCGATGAGCTTGAGGAGGTTCGACATCGCCTGCTTGCCCGAGCTAGAAGCGATCCAGGGGATGCGGGCGGTTTCCAGGATCGGGCGCACGAAGCGGGAGCGGCGGGGTTCCGGGGCTTCCAGATATGCAACCGCGGTGGAGTCCTGGGTGGCGCTGCGGGCGTTGGAGCCGACCGTCGCCAGGGAGAGCTTCCGACCTTCGTGCGGACTTGGCAGGCACACGGCCCGAACCCGCAGGTCCCCCGCCCGACCCCCCTGCCCCCGAAGCTCCGCCCGAGCCGCCCCGCACAACGGAGCTTCCACGTAAGCGGTGACAACCGCGTCCTTGGCAACCCCACTACCTTCGCCACAGCCCACCGCTCCCGCCAGCAGCGCTCCGCACACGGCGGCTACTGCGGTCTTGCGTAGGACTGAGAGGCATCGGGTGCCCCCTGTCAAAACACTCAAGCGAGGCTCCTGCCGAGCGTTTTGACAGGGGGCACCCGATGCCTCCCTGCCTTGAGGCTAGCCAAAGAAGACCTCCGCCTCCGAATACAGCGACTCCGGCACCGTCTTGAGCTCGCCAGTCGCCTCGGCCAAGTCGACGAGCTGAATGTCGATCCCGCGCAGCGCGGTCATCTTTCCCCAGGCTCCCACATCGACCGCGTCGATCGCGTGCAGCCCGAACCGCGTCGCCAGCACTCGGTCGAAGGCCGTCGGCGTGCCGCCGCGCTGGACGTGGCCCAGCACGGTCGCCCGCGCCTCCTTGCCGGTCCGCTCTTCGACCTCTCCCTCGAGCCAGTGGGCGACGCCGCCGAGGGTGACGTGGCCGAACTGATCGAGCTTCTCGCTCTTGGTCTCGGGCATTCCGCCAACCGGCTGGGCGCCCTCGGCGACGACCAGGATCGGGGCGTAGTGGTGCTCGAAGCGGCGGCCGACGAACTCGCAGACGCGGTCGAGGTCGAAGGGCTGCTCCGGGATGAGGATCACGTTGGCGCCCCCCGCCAGGCCCGCGTGGAAGGCGATCCAGCCCGCGTGGCGCCCCATCACCTCGGCGATCAGGACGCGGTGGTGGCTGTCAGCGGTCGTGTGCAGGCGGTCGATCGCCTCCATCGCGACGTTGACCGCGGTGTCGAAGCCGAAGGTGTAGTCGGTCGCGCTGAGGTCGTTGTCGATCGTCTTCGGCACGCCGACCACCTGGAGCCCGTGCTCGGCGTGGAGGCGCGAAGCGGCGCCGAGCGTGTCCTCGCCACCGATCGCGATCAGCCCGTCGACGCCGTCGGCCTCGAGGTTCTCGACCAGCCGCTGTGGCCCACCCTCCTCCTTGAGGGGATTGGTGCGCGAAGCGCCGAGGATGGTGCCGCCGCGCGGCAGGATGCCGCGCACCTCGGGAACGCCGAGCGGGCGGCTGTCGCGCTCCAGCGGCCCGCGCCAGCCGTCGCGGTAGCCGACGAACTCGTGCCCACCCTGTTCGACCCCCTTGCGCACGATCGCCCGGATCACGGCGTTGAGCCCCGGGCAATCCCCCCCACCGGTGAGCACCCCGATCCGCATCGTCCCCAGGTTAGCCGTGACGAATCGCCGACCAACCGCTAGGTTCGTCCCCAACAGCCGAACTGCATCAAATTCTCTACCTGCTGGACTGAGAATTTGATGCAGTTCGCTTGGTGAGCCGAAAGGAGAGAAGGATGAGCGAGGCGGAGCTGCAGGCGCTGCGGGAGGGACAGCGGAAGACCTGGTCGGAGGGGGATTTCGCGGTCGTGGCGGCGATCGTGATGATGGTCTCCGAGGAACTGGTCGAAGCGCTCGACGTGGTTCCGGGTGAGCGGGTCCTGGATGTCGCCACCGGCAGCGGCAACGCGGCGATCGCGGCCACCCGGCGCACCTGGGGCGGCGTGACCGGCGTCGACTTCGTTCCGGCCCTGCTCGAGCGGGCACGCGATCGGGCAGCTGCCGAGCGGCTGGACATCGATTTCCTCGAGGGCGACGCGGCCGAGCTGCCCTTCGGCGATGCCGAATTCGACGTCGCCACATCCGTCTTCGGCGCCATGTTCGCCCCCGACCAAGCGCGGGCAGCGGCCGAGCTGCTGCGCGTGACCAAGCCAGGCGGCCGCATCGGCATGGCCAATTGGGTGCCGGATGGCCCGGTCAGCCAGCTCTTCGCGATCGTCGCCAAGCACACCCCGCCGCCGCCGGGCTTCACGCCTCCGGTGCTCTGGGGCACCGAGGAGCGGGTGCGCGAGCTCTTTGGCGACGAGGTGAGCGACCTGAAGATGGAGCGCCGCATCTCGCGCCAGCCCTTCCGCTCGATCGACCACTACCTGGAGATCTTCCGCAACTACTTCGGCCCGATCAAGCTCGCATTCGAGCGGGTGGGGCCCGATGGTGAAGCCGCCCTAGAGGCCGATCTGCGCGAGCAGCTGGAGAAGTGCAACACGGCCGGCGACCGCGCCTTCGTGCTCGAACCCGAGTACCTGCAGGTGGTCGCGAACCGCGCTTAGTGGGAGTCCTCGGAGGCGGGCTTGAAGGCCCGAATCGAGGCTCCCAGCAGGAGGATGCCGAAGAAGATCAGGCCGGAGACCCCGCCACCCTGACCGAGAACGGCATAGACGACCGTGGTCGTGGCGAGGGCGAGGAAGACTGTTATCGGCATTCCCATTGCGGCGGCATCCTACCCAGCGAGGGCGACGCGCGTCTCGCGCAGGAACTCGCGGACCGCCTCGGGCCCGGCGGCCTCGCCGGCGGCGCGAACCAGGCGACTGCCGATGATCACCCCATCGGCGATCCCGCCCACCTGCGCCGCCTGAGCGGAAGTCCCGATCCCAAAGCCGACGGCAACGGGAACTTCGGCCTCCTCCCTGGCTGCCCCGACGAGGTCCGCCAGCTCCGCCGGAATCTCGTCGCGCTCCCCCGTCGTGCCCACGGTGGAGACGACGTAGACGAAGCCCTGCGCCGCCGCGCAGATTCTCGCTCGCCGCTCCGCGGGCGTCGTCGGCGCGACCAGCGGCACCAGCGCCAGCCCCGCCTCGGCGAAAGCCTCGCGCACCGGCTCGGCCTCCTCCAGCGGCAGGTCCGGCACGATCGCCCCCGCCGCCCCGGCCGCAAGCGCTCGCTCGGCGAAAGCGGCGGCGCCACCATGCGCCAGCACCATGTTCGAGTAGACCATGAAGACGACCGCCACCCGCTCCGAGATCGCCCCACAGGCCTCCAGCGCGGTGTCCAGCGTCGCCCCGGCCTCGAGCGCCGCCGTCGCCGCGGCATGGATGGTCGGTCCATCTGCAAGCGGGTCGGAGAAGGGAACGCCAAGCTCCACCAGATCGGCCGATTCCGCGTAGGCCTCCGCCACCGCCATCGATGTCTCCCGATTGGGATACCCAGCCATCATGTATGGCATCAAAGCCGCTCGGCCTTCGCTTTTTGCAGCCGCGAAAGCGGCTGAGATTCGCAACGAACCGGTTGTCATCGCCTCAGGCATGGAACGCCTTTGCGATGGGAGTCAGGGGGTGGTTCGTCAGAGCAACAGCGGGGAGGCTCTGCCAAACCACCCCCTGACTCCCACGGCCAAGCGGCCAGGCCGACGTCATTCCCCGGCCCCCATCGCTATGGCCTCGGCCAAGTCCTTGTCGCCGCGTCCGGAGAGGCAAAGCACGTCATAACCCCTATCGCCGCCGTTCTCCAGGAGCCAGGCGATCGCGTGTGATGACTCAAGCGCCGGGATAATGCCCTCGAGGCGGGCGAGTAGCGAGAACGCGGCGAGAGCCTGGTCATCCGTCACTGCGTAGTAGCTCGCCCGGCCGGTGTCGCGCAGCCAAGCATGCTCTGGGCCCACGCCTGGATAGTCCAGCCCGGCAGAGATCGAGTGCGCCTCGAGGATCTGGCCCTCGGCGTCGGCCAGCACCGAGGAGAGCGAGCCGTGCAGGACGCCGGTGCTGCCCTGCCCAACCGAGGCGCCGTGCCGCTCGGTGTCGAGCCCCTCCCCCGCCGCCTCGACCCCGATCAGCACCACCTCGGCGTCGTCGACGAATGGAGTGAAGATGCCGATCGAGTTGGAGCCGCCGCCAACGCAGGCGATCACCCGGGCCGGCAGGCCGCCCTCGGCACCGAGCGCCTGCTCACGCGCCTCCTCGCCGATCACCCGCTGCAGGTCCCGTACCAGAGCCGGGTAGGGGGCTGGGCCGACGGCGGAGCCGATGATGTAGTGGGTCGTCTCGACGTTGGCCACCCAGTCGCGAATCGCGGCGCTGACCGCCTCCTTCAAGGTGCGCGCGCCGGCCTCGACGGGGACGACCTCGGCACCGAGCAGGCGCATGCGCTCGACGTTAGGCCGCTGGCGGCGGATGTCCTCGGAGCCCATGTAGACGACGCACTCGAGGTCGAACAGAGCGCAGGCAGTGGCGGTGGCCACCCCGTGCTGTCCGGCGCCGGTCTCGGCGATGATCCGCCGCTTGCCCATCCGCTCGGCGAGCAGAGCCTGCCCGACAGCGTTGTTGATCTTGTGGGCGCCGGTGTGGGCCAGGTCCTCGCGCTTGAGGTAGACCCGGCGCCCGGCGCGCTCGGAGAGCCGCTCGGCCAGGTAGAGCGGGGTCGGCCGGCCGATGAAGTCGCGATGGAGAGCGCCAAGCCGCTCGGTGAAACCGGCGTCCTCGCGCGCCGCGGCCCAGGCGTCAGTCAGCTCGTCGAGGGCTGCGATCAGCGTCTCCGGCACATAGCGCCCCCCGTAGGGCCCGAACCTCTCTTCGACCGCGCTCATGCCGAAGCGACGCTAGCGGCCCGAGCAGCCTCGAAGAAGGCGGCCATCGCGGCGTGGTCCTTGCGCCCCGGCTCCGCCTCCACCCCGCTGGCCACGTCGACCGCGTAGGGATGGGCGACTTCGACCGCGGTCGCGACGTTGTCGGGACGCAGGCCGCCGGCGACGATCGCCGGAACCTCGGAGCGGTGGTCGCGCAGCAGCCCCCAGTCGAAGCTCTCCCCCGTGCCGCCCCAGAGGCCCCTCCCCCGCTTATCGAAGAGATGGAAATCCGTCCGGTAGGCCTCCGATGCATGCACCTCGGCCGCGCTCGCCACGTGGATCGCCTTGATCACCTTGACTCCGGTCCGCCGGGCCACCTCCGCGCAGAACTGCGGCCCCTCGGCGCCGTTCAGCTGCACCATCGTCAAGCTCGCGTCCTCGACCGCCCGCGCTACCTCATCCAGCTCCGGGTTCACGAACACCCCCACCACCTCGCACTTGCGCCGAAAAGCCGCCGCGATCGCCACCGCCTCGGCGGGATTGCACGCCCGCGGGCTCTTCTCGTAATGAATCAGCCCAATCGCCCAAGCCCCAAGCTGTACCGCCTCAGCTGCATCGTCGAGATTGGTGATTCCACAGATCTTGACCCGCACGCTTCCAGCTTACGGAAGCTCATCCGCGTGGGACGACAGAGCGCCGGGGGCACTTCCCAAAACACTCCAGCGAGGCTCCAGCCGAGCGTTTTGGGAAGTGCCCCCGGCGCTCTGTTGCCCTATTCGGCTTTAGCTGGGCGAACCCCGAGAGTGACCGTCAGATGCTTCGTTTCGTTGTCCCCGCGCAAGATCGTCATTTCCATCTTGTCGCCCGGCTGCGCCGAGTTGACCGCGTCGATCACGTCTTCCATCGAGTTGACCGGCTTGCCGTCGATTTCGGTGATGATGTCGCCGCCGAGCTCGACCTTGACCCCTTCGATCGTCGCTTCAGTGTTGCCGCCTTCGATTCCGGCCTTGTCCGCCGGGCTGCCCTTGACGACTTCGTTGACGACGACGCCTTTTTCGACGGGGAGTTTCAGCGCCTTGGCCAGCGCCGGGGTGATGCTGCCGCCGCTGATACCGATGTAGGCGTGTTCGACCTTGCCGTTCTTCTCGATTTCTTCGACCACTTCGCGGGCGGTGTCGATCGGCACCGCGAAGCCGATGCCGACGTTGCCGTCACCACTGCCTCCGGTCTGGATCTGCGAGTTGATCCCGATCACCTCGCCAACCGAGTCGATCAGCGGACCGCCTGAGTTGCCGGGGTTGATCGCGGCGTCGGTCTGGATCACGTGCGATATCGAGAAGCCGTTGGGCGCCTGGATTTGACGCTGCAGAGCGGAGACGATGCCCGCGGTCACCGTGCGGTCGAGTCCGAACGGGTTGCCGATCGCGACGACCGGGTCGCCGACGTGAACCTTGGAGGAGTCTCCCAGCGGGAGGGGGTGCTCTTCGCCCGCCGGCGCATCGACCTTGAGCAGGGCGACGTCGGTGGCGGGGTCCGCGCCGACGACTTCGGCTTCGTGCTCGGTGTCCGAGGAGCCGAGCTTGACCTCGACCTTGGAAGCGCCTTCGATCACGTGGTTGTTGGTGACGATGTGCCCTTCTTTGTCGATCAGGATGCCCGAGCCGGTGGCGATGCCGCCTCCACGCGATTCTTCTTCACCAAATGGGCTGAGGGGCGAGGACGTTTCTTCGGGTTCCAGCGTCGATTCGATGAAGGCGACCCCCTGCCCGTCGTGGCGGTAGATCTCGTTGACCGTGTTGGCGTCGCCGCTTTCCTTGTTGGCGACGGGCGCGGTCAGCGGTGCCGGAATCGTCGTCGTGGTCGTGCTCTTGGCGTCGATCCATCCGGCGGAGATCGCGACCGCGAAGAAGGCGGCGACCACCGCGCCGCCGAGGAGGGCAGAGCCGAAGGGTGTGCGAAGGAATCTCTTCATCGTGGGAGGACTGTAGGGCGGTTCCCTCAGGGATTCCTAAACGGCCCGCAAGTCCGCTCTAAATCCTCGTCGGTCAGGGCAGGTGATGCTCGCGGGTGCTCTCGTCGGCGCCGGTCAGCTCGCGTACCTTCGCCTCCGGGTCGCCTGCGTCCATCAGGGCGGTACCGATCAGCACCGCGTCGACCCCGACCCGATCCAGCTCCTCGAGCTCTTCTCGCGTCGAGATGCCGCTCTCGGCAACGACGGTCTTGCCGGCGGGGACGTCGGTGATCAGCTCGTAGGTGGTCGAGACATCGACCGAGCCGCTGTCCAGATCGCGGTTGTTGATGCCGATCACCTCGACGTCGAGCTCGAGCGCGCGCTGCAGCTCCTCCACATCGTGGACCTCGACCAAGCAGTCGAGGTCGAGGCCTCGAGCTCGCTCGTACATCTCCGCCAGCTCGCGATCCTCGAGCGCACGGACGATGAGCAGCACCGCGTCGGCCCCGTTGACCGCCGCCTCGTAGAGCTGGTAGGGGTCGACGATGAAGTCCTTGCGCAGGATCGGCAGGTCGCAGGCGGCCATCGCCGCCCGCAGATCCTCCAGTGAGCCGCCGAAATGGCGTTCGTCGGTGAGCACCGAGAGGGCCGCCGCGCCGCCGCGCTCATACGCCTGCACCTGCTCGGCCACGTTCGCCTCGGCGGAGATCTCCCCAGCACTGGGCGAGCGCCGCTTGAACTCGGCGATCAGCGAGAGTCCGGGGCGCACCAGCGCCTCGCTGAAGGGACGGTCCTCGCCGCGTGCCGAGAGGCGCGACTCCAGATCCGCCTGTGGGACCCGCTCGCGACGATCCTCCACCCCTTCTCGCGCCACCGAGATCAGCTGCTCGATCATTGCCACTTGAGGGACCTAGCCTAGCCCGCGGGCGCGGCGCTCGCCGCGACCAGGCGGGTCAGCAAGTCACGGGCCGCGCCGGAGTCGATCGCGGCGGTCGCCTTCTCGACGCCCTCGGCGATGCTCTCGGCGACGCTGCCCACGTAGATCGCGGCGCCCGCGTTGAGCAGGACCAGGTGGCGGCGCGGGCCCGGCTCGCCCTCGAGCACCGCGCGCGCCGCGGCGGCGTTCTCCTCGGGGGTGCCACCGGCGACGTACTCCAGCTCGGCTTCGGCGAAACCGAAGTCTCCCGGCTCGAGGTAGTGCTCGGCGGTCTTGCCGCCCTCGACCTCGATCACCCGCGTGCGGGAGGAGATCGAGAGCTCGTCGACCCCGTCCTCGGCGGCGACGACCAGCGCCCGGACGCTGCCGAGCCCGACCAGCGCCTCGGCGATCGTCTCCTGATAGTGACGATCGGAGACCCCGAGCAGCTGGCGCTCCGCCCCGGCCGGATTGGTCAGCGGCCCGAGGAAGTTGAAGATCGTGCGCACGCCGAGCTGCTTGCGCACCGGCACCACGTGCGCCGTCGCCCTGTGATGGCGGGGGGCGAACATGAAGCCGAAGCCGACCTCGTCGAGGCAGCGCCCCACCTGCTCGGGATCGAGCTCGATGTTCACTCCGAGCGCCTCGAGCAGGTCGGCCGAGCCGCACTTGCTCGTGCTCGAGCGGTTGCCGTGCTTGGCCACCGCGCAGCCGGCCGCCGCGGCGACCAGCGCGGCCGTGGTGGAGACGTTGAAGGTCGAGGGGCCGCCTCCCGTGCCGGCGGTGTCGACGAGATCGTGGCGACGGGTCGACACCGGGCTCGCCAGCGAGCGCATCGTCCGCGCCAGGCCGACCAGCTCGGGGACCGTCTCCCCCTTCGCCCGCAGGGCGATCAGGAAGGCAGCCGTCTGCACCTCGCCGGTGCGCCCTTCCATGATCTCGGCCAGCACCGCCGCCGCGTGATCGGCGGTCAGGTGATCGCCGGCGCAGACCGCGTCGATCGCTCGGGTCACCACGTCGTTCGGCGTCATCGGCCGTTTCCGAGGAAGTTGGCAAGCAGGTGCTTGCCCTGCGGCGTCAGCACCGACTCGGGGTGGAACTGGACGCCCTCAGCGGGAAGCTCGCGGTGGCGGGCGCCCATCACCACATCCCCGCGGCTGGCGCTCAGCTCCAGCTCGTCGGGCAGCGCCGGGTCGGCGACGAGCGAGTGGTAGCGGCCGGCGACGAGCGGGCTGGGCACCCCGGCGTAGATCGCGCGGCCGTCGTGCTCGATCTCGGCGTCCTTGCCGTGGATCGGATCGCCCTGCACGGTGCGGCCGCCGAAGGCCTCGACCAACGACTGGTGACCGAGGCAGACGCCGAGCACCGGCGTGCCCGCCTCGGCGAAGCGGCGGATCGCCTCCTTGGAGATGCCGGCCTCCGCCGGCGTGCAGGGCCCCGGCGAAACGACCAGCCGGTCGACTTCGCGCTCCAGCAGCTCGTCGACGGTGGCGCGGTCGTTGCGGACCACCTCCAGCTCGGCCCCCAGCTCGCCCAGGTACTGGACCAGGTTGTAGGTGAAGGAGTCGTAGTTGTCGATTACGAGGACGCGCATCAGGGCCAATCCGGCTGCTCACAGGCGAGCTCGACGGCGCGGAAGACCGCCCTCGCCTTGTTGACCGACTCGTTGTACTCATACGACGGCTTGGCGTCGGCGACGGTACCGCCGCCCGCCTGCACGTGCAGTTGCCCGTCCTTGACGACGACCGTGCGGATGTGGATCGCGGTGTCGAGGTCGCCGTTCCAGGAGAGGTAGCCGATCGCACCGCCGTAGCCACAGCGCTTGACCGGCTCCAGCTCGTCGATGATCTGCATCGCCCGCACCTTGGGGGCGCCGGAGAGCGTGCCCGCCGGCAGGGCGGAGCGCAGCACGTCCATCGCCCCGACGCCCTCGCG
>CAZQET010000108.1:0-6977 GCA_964591825.1 uncultured Conexibacteraceae bacterium | reverse complement strand
TGACGTGCCTCATCACGTTCCGAACGCCGTGAGATAGATCCGGGCCCACCGAGAGGCTGTGGGTGTTGACGCCTACGACCTCAAGGAGGACCCGGATGCAGCACCGTAATGCCCCGCTCACCCCGAACGGCAGGCGCCGCTTGGTGGCGCTAGTCGAAGAGGACGACTTCACGTTGGAGGCGGCCGCGGCCGCCTCCAACGTGGCGAAATCGACAGCCCACACCTGGGTCACGCGGTGGCGGGGAGCCGGCGAGGAGGAGCGCCGCACTCTCGCCTGTCTCGAGGACCGCTCCTCGGCCCCCCACCGCCAACCCTCCCGCAC
Source organism: uncultured Conexibacteraceae bacterium (assembly GCA_964591825.1). Classification (GTDB taxonomy): domain Bacteria; phylum Actinomycetota; class Thermoleophilia; order Solirubrobacterales; family 70-9; genus VRUE01. The sequence continues at coordinate 6,655 of CAZQET010000108.1, read as the reverse complement.
CAGCGAGCCCGTCCACGACCGCGTCTGCGAGGAGCGCAGGCGCACCGGCTGGGGCCCGCGGCTGATCGCCTCCGAGCTCGGCATCCCCCACGCGACCGTCTCGCGCTGCCTACGGCGCCGCGGTCTCTCCCGGCGGCCCGCCGCTCCCAAGGAGGCGGTGCACCGCTTCGAGTGGCCCTGCCCGGGCGACCTGCTGCAGATGGACACCAAGCGCTTTGCCCGCTTCACCAGCCCCGGGCACGCGGTGACGGGCGACCGCTCCCGCTCGGGCGCACACAAGCGCGAACGGGTCGGCTATGAGTTCGCCCACTCGATCATCGACGACCACTCCCGCCTCGCCTACACCGAGCTGCATCGCGACGAGCGCGGGGAGACCGTGGTTGGCTTCGTCGAGCGGGCGGTCGCCTTCTTCCGCTCCCACGGGGTCGAGCCGCGCCGGCTGCAGTCAGACAACGCCTGGACCTACACCAAGAACCGCGCCCTGGCGCAGTTGCTGGCGCGCGAGGGCATCTCCCACCGCACGATCCCGCCGCGCACGCCGAAGCGAAACGGGAAGGTGGAGCGCTACCAGCAGACCCTCAAACGAGAGTGGGGATTGGGCCAGCGCTACCGCTCCTCAGAGCACCGGGCGTTGGCGCTGCCACACTGGCTCCACCACTACAACCACGTTCGACGCCACAGCTCGATCGGGGACCGACCTCCCGTCAGTCGCGTTCGGGACGTCTTGAGGCAGAACAACTAGTGGCTCAAATCCCACGGATTGCAGCGGATTGCCGCCGATTCGCGGCGATTTCGGCTCGCATTCCCGCCCCAACGGAGCTTCGGTGCCCACCGAAAGGAGGGCGCCAGTCCCACTGCCTACCCCCACCCCGGGCTTAGAAAGACATGCAGGAAGCGTGCGGCGGCGCGGCGGCCGTTCGCGTAGCGAACCCGCAACTCGACCGAGACGTAAATGGGCGGGTAGCCGGCCCAGAAACCGCGGGCACGATGATCGCCCCGTGGCCGAAAGGAACTCCCGGGACGACTGATCCCAACCTGAGAGAGAGTTCCAACCCAGTCGTAGCGAGGAACACCACTGTGCATCCCGGGCGTGCGCAGGCGCAGGCGCCGGCCGTCCATCACTGCAATCACGCGGCTTGCCGCGTGATTGAAGACCACGTCGATCCCGACGCGGTCACAGCCGATGCGGTTGGCGCGTCGGCAGCGAACGCCGAGATAGGGACCATAGGTGACCCCCAACTTTCTGACCGCTCCGCCCGCCAGCTTCCCTTTCGCTAGGCCGCGCGACGCTTCGACCAGCTCCGGCACGTAGAAACGAGGGCCGCACCTCGCACCGAGCGGAAGGGCAAGATCGTTCAGCGCCTGAGCGGCGAACTGCTGGCCGCCAGGTCGCCTATAGACCTGGATCAGCCGGATCAGCGTCGACCGGTCAAGCACCCGGTGCAACTGGCCCAAGAGACATTCCTCATATCGCGGCCCACCGATGCCCGTTCCCTCGGCAAAGTCCTTGGCCGCGCCGTGGATCACTTCCGCGCGAATGTCCTCGAAGCCATCACTCTCCCGCACGGAGGGGGCGGGCTGGCGCGGGCTGGCCGATTCCTGTCCGTTACGAGTCAAGTCGCCGTCAGAAGAAGCCGAGCCACAGCCGACCGCGGTTAGCCCGGTGGCCACAACTAGAAGCAGAACCAACTTGTGCATTCTGAGAAATGTCATCGGAACCAATACGGCGCCGAGCTGCCAAGAGGTCCATTCCGGTCAGGGCGCGCAGCACCAGCCGGCGACCGTGGGAAAACGGCCCGGCTGTTGACTGCCTGGCGAGAACTGTGAGGCGACATTGGCGACTGCGTGAAGCCGCGGCGTCGCGCTCGCCGGATTGATGAACAGCCATTGGTCAGCGCGCGGCCAGGGCAGCAAGAGCCAACCCCCATCAGGCGACCACTCGGGCGTAGCGAAACGACCGGGGCCAGTGAAGAGGGGACGAGGCGAACGGTCGCGGCCGAGCAACAACACCTTGCTGGTATGCCCAACATCGAGAACAGCCGCAATCCGGTTGCTCCCCCGGGCGGTAGCCGAGGAGATCAACGTCCCCCGCGGCGCCGTCCACTTCCAGATCAGTCGCCCGCCGGAGCTGTAGAGCTGCAAGGTGTCGGCCCGTGCGACGAGAAGAAGCCCCGAGGTCCACTGCAACGAGACCGGCCCTGCTCCGGGTGGGGTTTGGAACGCGACGGTGCGGGTGTCGGAGTTCATCACTCTGACAACGCCGTCCGCCGCGGCGAGAAAGGCAATCAGGTGAGCTGGTCCAGACTTCCACGCTGGGGCTTTCAGCGGCACATTGTGCGCTAGGAGCCGATCGTCTTCGCCGTTGCCGTTTACGACTCGAAGCTGGCAGGGGCATCTCCGTCCTTCGAGGTAGGCGATGCGATAGCCGTCAGGCCCATTCCAACGCGCGAGCCGCGGCAGTCCGGGTCGCGTGATCGTCCAGCGAGTCGCCCCATCGGGTTCAACGGCTGCCAGTTCGTGACTCCGCATTGCGACCACAAAGAGTCCGTGCGGCGACCAGCTGGCTTCCGAGAAGTCGCCGAGCAGTCGCTTAGATCCATCCGGGTGGACTACCCACGGACCCTCTTGGGATTGGACAAGCAGTGCGCCGCTGCCGGGCAGCGCGCTCAGGGCTGGCTTGGCCCGCTCTACGCCTGGATTGACGCGATCGGCAACCCAGTGGCGAACCGAGGCCCCAGCCGGGCTGACGATCAGGGCGATCAAGCCCAGCGCAACTGCCACTTGCAGACCTCTTCGACGTGCCCTGCCGCGACGGGCCTCCAGCAAAGGCTGCTCGGTTCTCGCCGCCGACAGCAGGCGCCAAGCACGCTCTTCGGCGTCCCGCTCCTCGGGCACGACAAGAGCCCGCAGCGCCGACCGCAACCTCTGCTCGGAGTCCCTCACCGGACCTCTGCCTCCAGCGAACTCGCAAGTCGATCGAGTCCCCGTCGCAGTCGAGAGTTGACCGTTCCCCGTGGCACTTGCAGGATTCGCGCTATCTCTCCAGGCGAGTAATCGAGGAGGTAGCGAAGCACGATCGCGGCGCGTTGCTCGGCTCCCAAGTCGGCCAGGGCCGCCAACAGCTCTTCTCCAACAGCATCGCTCTGCTCAGGAGCGACCACATCTTGGTCTGTCTCCCCCACCTCGCGACGCAGGCTCCGCGCCCGCGCATGGTCGATAGCTCGGTTGACGACGATCCGATGTAGCCACGGGCGGAATGGCCGGCGCCTGTCGAAGCGATCCAGTGCGCGGACCGCAGCGAGAAACGCCTCCTGTGCGATGTCCTCGGCAGCCTGCGAATCCCGAACGATTAGGTAAGCGGCCCGATGTGCATTTCGCCAATGGCGTCGAAAGAGTGCCTCGAAAGCTTCTTCCGAACCCCCCTGAACGGCCCGAATCAGCTCTGCCTCGCTACGCCCGTCTTCCGCGCGATCATCCTCCTCAGCGGGACCAAGGGCAAGCCGAAGCGCGCCACCTGGATCGGCAGCGAGAGCGGCGCCTTCCATGCGAGCAAGAATCACCAGCTCAACCCCGAGCAGCTATGCCGCAATAGCTCAAACGTGGTCATAAGGTTCCATACGGCCGGGGGGCGCTGAAAGGTCCCGCGAGCAACGTCCAAGGCGTGCTCACCAGCGGACGCTTTTGCGCTAACCGATCCTTCGATTGAGCCACTCGCCCGTTCGAGCGGCTCAATTGGGCGTAATCGACTGTAATCCGCGGCAATCCGACGCTACCGGCACCCCCGGAATACTCCTCTAATCACCTGCAAATATCGCTTTTTCGGCGGCTCCGCGAGCCTGGATAGCACCCAGGAGGTCGCCGGTTCGAGTCCGGCTAGCTCCATCACGGAAGTGCCTGCATGTCGGGGGCTTCTGCTTTTCGTGAATCGCCCCCGATCCCCCGGTATCGCGCTCCATTTGAGCCACTAGTGGCTCAAATCCAGCGGATTGCCGCCTGTTCGCGGCGATTTTGATGACTCCGGCGCTACGGTTCTTGGTGGATTGATGGCCGCTCTCGAAGAGTTTTCGCTAGGGACCGATCTCCAAAGTCCCATCGCCAAGTTTGCATCCGCACTGGGCACCCCGGATCGCCTCCTCAGACTGGCCCCGAAATCGGCTGGCAACCCGGGCAATGCCGCGGCTCTGAGCCCTGCCATCGTCTTGACGACCATCGCTGCGTTTGAGGGGTTCGCTGAGGACTTCCTGGCGACGGTCCTGGCACTCCAGGGAAATGGCCTAGCTCAGATAGCGAAGGAGATCGGTAAGTGGAACAACCCGACCCTGAAGGAATGGGTAACCATTCTCGGCAAGCTCGTCTCATCTTCCGCCAAGAGTGCCCTCGAGGCCGGCCCCTCAAAGAAAATCGTGGTCTACCGTGAGACCGCAAACGGCAATTGGTCGCCTGGCGGCAAGCCGTGGGTGGACATTCTGGAGGACTCAGATGCCTGGATGCAGGTCCGCCATCTTCTGACCCACGGCCTCGCAACGGGCTGGCGTGCTGAGACATGGCCCCCTCCACTTCGGCGAGAAGTCCCCGAGGCGACCTCTGTCCTGCGACCTAAGGGCTCAGGGAAGGCAAGCCTCGACAGGTCGGGGGCGAAGTCATGCGCTCGCATCTACACGTTGGGTGCGAAACATGCGGCTGAGGTCATCTCCAAAGACCTTGGTAAGACCCTCGACTGGTCCGAGCTTCCCGACTTTCACTAGGCCTAGCTAGTGGGCCGGCCATCTGTGCACCTCTCCAGAACTCGGTACCCGGACCCAACTGGTTCGTGCGCGCTATCTATGACTTAACGTAGCGCGCCACTGCCTCGCGGGCGAGGTCGCTGATTGAGCGACCTTCCTCCTTGGCTCGCTTCTGGGCGGCACGATAGAGGTCGGGGGTCGTGCGGAAGCTCAGTCGTGGTGATGCTCCGGTGCCGGCAAGGGACGGCCGGCCAACTCGCTGGCGCTTCGCCCTCGAAAGGTCATAGCCACGCTCGGCCTCAGCTGCGAGGGCGTCGGCGATCTCGGGGGTGATCTCCTCGCCGGACTTCGTCCTCGGATGCTTAGTCGCCTTCTTTACCTTCGCCATTTCATCGCCTCCTCGTACTGCTTCCGGTAGCGGTTGCGCAGCGTCATCGCGTGAATCACCAGCAGTTTCTCGTTGTCGAGCTCGACCGCCATCACCTCCCAGCGCGATTCCGTCCGTGTCATCGCCCAGAAAGACGAGCCGCGAGCTGGCGCCAACCGGAGCGTCCGTGGACGGTTCCTGCTTGAAGCGCAGGCCACAGTGCTCGATGACATAGCGCGATCGTTCATGAGATATCCGATGCTTGGTCGCGGAGCGAGCCCACTTGAGGTTCACGACGGCAGGCTAGTTATTCTGTCGGACAATATTATCAGACAGCAGCAGAAGGCTGGGGCATTTGAGCCACTCGAGGCCGACGAGCGGCTCAAATGCCCCTAATCGGCCGGAATCCGCGGCAATCCGGCACCATTTACAAGTCGGCCATTCGCACTGGAAGTACCTGCAAAACAGCTATTTCCAGCGAGTCCGCGAGCCTGGATCACACCCAGGAGGTCGCCGGTTCGAGTCCGGCTAGCTCCACTAAGGAACTCTCGTAAGAACCCGGGCCAAAATTGAGACCCGGCTGAGCAGCCATCGCTTCGAGCCGAGCGGACAAGTCCTCTCGCAGCAGGCCCGAAAATTCATCGGTCAATTCCGCGCTCTTGACCTCCTCCGGCAATACAAAGAGTTTCGTAAAGAACGCTTGATTCCAGCGCCGACGGGTCAAGGGGTCTACTTGCCGATAGGCCATTGCGGAAAGCTGGAGGAGCTGACGAGCAGACGACAGCCCCTTATCCGCTTCCGCAAGGTCCCCGCCAGCCCGAGTCAGTGTTTCCTCCGCGCCTTTGATCTGCTGATCCAGGTCAGCTTGCTTGACCGCAAGCACATCCAGCGGCACCGCTTTCGGATTGGCAAGGTGGCTATCGACAAGCAGCATTCGTTGACCGAGCAGGTCATCAACAACTTTCTGACAGCGAACGATCTCGCGCTGACGATGTCCGACCACCCGCTCGAACTCAGCAACTAGGCGAGGCTCCAGATCAGCGAGCCGCTGGGCGTCGATCTTGATTTGCGACTCGTAGTACCGAGCGACAATGTGCTCGACGCGGTGGGCTTGCAGATACGGCAGCTTGCAGCGTTGCTCCTCGTGACGGGCCGGACAGACAAAGTAGTCGTACCGGCCGCCGTTTCCGCTGCACCGCATGAAGATCAACCGCCGGCCGCAGAAGCCGCAGTGAACGGTGCCCTTCAAATAGTGGCTGTGCTTCCAATGCCTGTCCCGCGAAATACCGTGAGCGGTGAGGACTTGCTGAACCTGATCGAACAACTCATCCGGGATGAGGCGGGGATGATCCCCGCCATATTCGACGCCCTGAAATTTGACCTTGCCGATGTAGTAAGGGTTTCGCAGGAGGGCGTGTACAACCGAGCGGCTGACCTTTCCCGGCGGGTCACGTCGCTAAAAGTGGTGTAACCGCCACGTAGGGGCCGGAACGAAGTTCCGGCCACCGCGGGCCCCAGACTCGTCGGTTGACCTGCAAGTCGACTGACGAAAGGAAGCACCACG